>JAUHYN010000249.1 GCA_030426505.1 bacterium
GCCCTCGAAGAACCGGACCTGCATGCTGAGGTTCGCGGCGGTATTCCCGAAGAACGCGATGTTGCGATACTCGACCGTGAACGTCCGACTCGGCGCGTTCCCTTCGACTTGATAGCCGATGTAGCTGCCGGTCGCGGCGTACAGGCGGAGGTCCGTCCAGAACAACGCGACCACACCGGCCGGGTTGCCCGAGTTGCCGGGCACGCGGTTACCGAGCGGGACGCTCACACCACCCGGGAAGCCGATCGCGCCGTTCGCCCCGACGCTGATGCTCGTGAAGGTGGTGTTGTAGTACGTGAACGTGAACGGCAGATTGACCGCCGCTTGACCATCGTCCACGTCCGTCCAGATCGTGGTCGGGTTCGTGAGGGGCTGATACGTGATCGGTGTCCGCGTGATCTGGTACGGCGTGCCCGGGACGAGCTGAGCCGCGGCAGATCGTGCGAACAAGGTACTGCCGAGGAGAGACGCGAAGAGGAGTGCATGCGTGCGCGCGCGTGTCATGGGTCACAGAAGTTAGCAGGAAACGCGCGAACGCGTGAGTCTGGCCCGCTGCGACGCATCGGCGCCCCGAACCGGATGTAGACTCGGCGCGTTATCCGGTCAGCCCGGCGACGCCTCAGCCGAGCTTCGACCGGATCCACCCGAACAGGCCCAAGCTCTTGGGCGCCGTGGCCGGGAGCGGCTGCCCGGTCCGCGCGATCGCGAGGTCGACCGAGATGCCCAGCGCGCGCTCGCGCGCCGTCACCGAGAGGCGCGCGGCCGCGTCGAGCGCGAAGATGACGTCGACGTCGAAGTCCGACGACTCCGACTCGAACGCGATCTGCGCCACCGGCTCGATCTCGTCCTGCCCCTCGTAGAGGACGAGCGGATCACCGCGGAACCGATACTCGTACGGGACACTCGCCGGGCACGTGGTCTGCGTCGCGAGCAGCGCGACGAAGCGACCGTCCGGACCGCTCACTCCAACCGGGACGTTGAGGCACTCGTACAACATCAACGGGCGGTCTTCCTGGATCCCATTCGCGATGCGCGCCGCGCCGAACACCGCAGTGTTCTCCGCGCGGACGTCGAAGCGACCGTCGAACACCGACGCGAGCCGACGCGCCACCGCCGGATCCGCGAGCTGCCCGCCCACGCCGATCACCGCGTCCACGTGGATGGCCTCCGCGACGACCGCGCGACACACCGCTTCGGCCTCGGCGAGGAACGGCTCCGCGAGCTCTTCCGCGCGCTCGCGCTCGAAGTCGAGCTCGAGGCTGAACGACGCGTCGGCTGTCGCGAGCGGGTGCTCGATCACCACGTGGGTCGAGTCCTCGGTCGACAGCGCAATCTTCGCCTGCTCCGCGGCGTGCATCAGTCGCGGCCAAGTGACGTCGCGCGGGTCCACCGGGTGCTTCACCGCGCGCTCCACCTCTTTGCTCAATCGATCCGCGATCGCGCGATCGATCTCGATGCCGCCGAGGTCCGCGCGACACACGGAGCGCTCCACGCGATACGCGCCGTTGCCGACCTGCACGACCGACACGTCGAGGTGCGACGCACCGAAGTCGACGACCAACAGCCGCAGCGAGGTATCCGCGCGGCCCTGCGTCACCTCGACCGCGATCGCGAGCGAAGCGCTCACCACGCGCTCCACGTGGAAGCCCGCGAGCTCACCCGCGAGCCTCAGCGCCTCGCGCTGCCTCAACCCGTAGCCGGACGGACACAACAACACGGTTCGATTCGTCGGACCGTCCAGCGCGAGCTGCGCGCTCGTGCGCGCCTCCTTCAACAGCAGCGCAGTGATCTCTTCGAGCCCGATCCGGTGCGGCCCGAGGCGCACGGCGACCTCACCGTCGATCCCGTCGACGAGCTCGTACGGCAGACGCGGCGCGAGCTTCTCGGCGAGGTTGCAGCGGGACGTCCGCCCGATCAGGCGCTTCGTCCCGCGCACGCCGCGCTGGTGGAACATCTTCCGAAGTGCGGGCTCGCCGACGATCGTCTTTCCGCTCTCTTCGATCACGACCGCCGACGGCATGTTCTCGAGGCCGCGCCGCGTCGCGACGATCGTCGGCGCCATCGCGAAGTGCGCAGTGCGGACGACGCCCGCCCCCACGTCGATCGCGACCACCCGCTTCCCCCTCGTGGGCAACGCAGTGCGCGAGCGCTTCGAAGGGATCGCGGTGTCCGACGTCGAGTCGCCCATCAGCGGCTCGATCTCTCCCGTCTCGATGCGCTCGGGTTCGCGCCGCACCAACTCGATGCGCGCGAGCGGCGTGACCTCGCCCGGCTCGCGCTGTTCTGGCGACTCGGCCGGGGGCGTACTCATCGCGGGCGACTCCGACCACGTGACGAGCGGCTCGTCGTCGTCCTCTTCCGCGAGGGCCGGGTGCGGAGGCGTCACCTCGATCGGGGCCTCGATCGGGAGCGGCTCGTCGTCGGCCGGCGGAGGCGCGAAGGCCGGATCGTCCAAGAGGTCCGCGACGAGATCGAGGTTCAGCGGCGTGGGCGGGGCGTCGAACGCGGGCGGTTCGAACGCGGGCTCCACGACCGGCACCACGAGCGATTCGTCGGACGACAACGCCGCGTCGACCGGCTCGTCCTCGTCCGGGAGCTCGAACTCGGAGAGCACCTGCCCGACGTCGATCTCCTCGGTGACGATCTTCGGCGGCCCCGGATCCGCGGCGTCCTCGGGGCGCACGCGCGCGAGGATCCGCTCGAGCAACGGTCGCGACGTCTCGTCCCACTTCAACGCGATCGCCGTGCCCGTCGTGCCGCACGCGACGACTTCACCGTCGCCCGCGAGCGCGAGCGCGCCGGTCGTGTAGAGCAGCTCGAGCCGCACGGGCTCCGCGTACGTCAGCCCCTCGAGCCCGGGCACGAACGCCGCCTCTTGGCGCAGATTCGTGCCGAACTGCTCGGTGAGCGAGTCCTCGTCCGTCGCCTTCAGACGAACGCGCAGGCACTTCTGGCTCGGGCGCGCCAAGGGCGGCCCATAGTGAATCGGTCCGGCCCAAATCTCCACCGGGACCGCGGGACCACTTGCACGGCGCGGAAAGTCACGGCCGCGGCGCCCCCGCGCACCTCGAAGACATGCGATCCGATGGACCCGCTCCGATTCGACACGGCGCTCGAGCATTCGTCGCGCGCACGCCCGAGAACACGCCCGCCGTATCGGCTCCTCCCCTCGCGTCCGGGTGGTCGCCCCCCGTCGCGACCGCGGACGTCCCCTATGACGCATCGCTCGGCGACGTGCTCGGCGCGCGGCGCGCCCACGCGAACCTGCCGACACGCCCGCCCGGGCAATCCCCGGACGTCGAGCCGCCCTCCGAATGGTTCGGGGTGTACGCGACGAACGCGGAGCTCGTGGCGGCGCGGGAGAAGCGCGCGGCGGGCGCCCATCGCATGCGCGTCGAGACGTATCGCGCGCGCATCGGCGAGCTCTCCCGAACCTACCAACGCGAGCTCGCCGAAGTGGACGGCGTCACGATCAAAGCGATCCCGCAGTCGCGCTTCGACATCGAGGCGCTCGTCCCGCGCGCCGACGTCACCGCGCACACCTTCATCACGGGCGCCGCGACGCCCGACGCCGAAACCGACGTCGGCGCGTGGTTCGACGCGGACCACTGGCCGACCGCCCCGCGCGGGTACGCGTACGCGAACACGAACGTGGACGACGAAGCGTCACTGGTCGACGCGATCGAAGAGACGCTCGACGCCTCCGAGGGTCGCACGCGGAAGCTCTTCGTCACGGGCCACCTCGGTTACGACGACGGCATCGGCGTACAGCTGAGCTACGGAGGCGGCGAGACCGCCGTGCTCGACGCGCAGTCGCGAAGCACTTCCCGTCGGGGACCGCGCTCTACCTCAGCACCGGCAACGTGACCGAAGGGCTGTTCTCGCGCGGCGCGTGGATCCGCCTGCTCAAGAGCTGATGCGCTTGAACGCGACAGGCTTGTCGAGGTCGCCGCCGGAGAGGACGAGGCGCTTCCCCTCGAAGCGGAACTTGTACGTGATGAACTCGGTGTCGCTCTTCGCGAGGCGGAGCGCGCCGTCCTTGACGGCCCACTGCCCCGAGTACGGCCCGAGCACGAAGCGCCCGTTCGACGAGAGCGACAACTCGAACACCGGCTCGACGTCGACCGCGCGCCACTTGCCGAACAACTGACGGCGCCCCACGCGCTTGTCCTCGATCAGGCGGTAGACCATCGGCTGCGGCAACTGCGGCGACGACAACACGAGGCGACCGCGGTCCTCGTCGTGTTCGAACGCGAACGACTGTCGACCGCCGCCGGGGCGCGAGAGCACGAGGGTGCTGCCGTCCACGCGGTACGTGCCGCGGACGTCGGCGAGTTGGTAGTCGCCATCGGCGTCCAACTTCAGGATCAGTCCGGAGTCGCTCTTCCAGCGACCGACCGGCGCCTCGACCTCGCGAGTGGTGCTCGTGTGCTGACCGACCGGCGATCGCGCGCGCGCCGATCCGATCGTGAACGACGCGAGCATCGACTTCGCCTGCGGCCACAGGCGCTGCGCCGCGCGCCGCGGCGCCTCGAAGTGGACGAGGTAGAAGTACCCGTTCGCCTCGGAGTAGGTGGAACGCAACCGGCGATCGCTCGTCTTGTAGCGGCGCTCCGTCGCGGGGCGCCCGTTCAGCGTGACGGACTGCTCGCGGCCCTTCGAGTAGCCCGGCATCTTCGCGAACGCGGCCTCGACCTCCTCGATGAAGGTCGCCAGCGAGCGGCCGCCGATCGGATCCGTCCGCACGATCAGCAGCGCGGTCCCCCCACCCTCGCGGCCGAGCACCTCGCGCGCGAAGACCATCCCGCTCGTGTCGCCGAACTGCGGCGCGAGCTTCCAGCCGTCGGCGACGGTGAGTTCGAAGCGCTGTTTGGTGTCCTGATAGGGGCGCGCCGCCAACGAGGCCAGCGCGACGAAGAGACACGACACCTTCCACGCGTGTCGCCGAATAGGATAGGAAAGCACCGGCGTCCCGAGGATGCCTCGATCTTGCGCGAGAACAAACACATCGTCTTCGTCGTCGTCGCCGGCGTGATCCTCCTGGTCGCGGCGCTGTTCCGCTTCCCCGGGCTCGAGAACAACCCACCCGGGTTCTGGCAGGACGAAGCCTCCACCGGCCTCGACGCGTGGCTCCTCTGGCACACCGGGCGCGACCAGTCCGGGACCTTCCTCCCGATCATCGCGCGCTCGTTCGGCGACTTCCCGCTCGCCGGGTACCGCTACCTCTCCGCGCCGATCGTCGGGATCTTCGGACCGACCATCGCGAACGAGCGGTTCATGGCCGCGCTCTTCGGCACGCTCACCGTCGCCGCGGTCGGCGGGACGCTGTGGTTCCGCTACGACCGCCGCGCCGCGCTCGGCGCGATGATCTCCGCCGCGCTCTGCCCGACCTGGCTCCACTTCTCGCGCTACGGGAGCGAAGCGATCCTCCTCCCCGCCACGCTCACGATCGGCTGGGCGTTGATCGCCGCGGGGGAGAAGACGTCGCGCTACGTGTTGCTCTGGTTCGGCGCGGCGTCGATCGGCTTTTCCGCTTACACGTACCACGCGGTGAAGTTGTTCCTCCCGCTGTGGATGGCCGGCTTCCTGTGGTTCATGGCGCCGACGATCGCGCGGCTGTGGCGCGAGGGGCGCCGGCGTCACGTCGTCGGGCCGGCGCTGGTGTTCGCGGCCATCGTGTTGCCGTCGGCGTACTTCGCGCTCACCGAGGGCGGCCTCGCGCGCGGGCGCACCGTCCTCGCCTGGTACCACCACCCCGCCGACGTCGTCTGGCGCGTCGTCCTCAGCAACTACCTGAGCTACTTCGATCCCGGGATGCTCTTCATCCGCGGCGGCCCGGCGGCGGCGCAACAGATCCCGGGCCTCGGCATGTGGAACCTCGCGGATCTCATCCCGATGGTCGTCGGCTTCGGCGCGTTGATCCGGAACAAGTCCGAGCGGCGCTTCGCGTGGTTCGTCTTCTACTGGTTCCTGCTCGGCCCGCTCCCCGGCGGCGTCACGTACGAGACGCACAACATGGGGCGCGCGATCGGCTGGCTCCCCGCACCGCAGATCCTCTCCGGGATCGGCACCGCGACGATCGCGGTCTGGGCGGTCGCTCGCCTCCGCACGAACGACGTGTGGCCGCGCGTGAAGGGCGCGGCGGTCGCGGGCGTCCTCGTCGCGGGGTGGCTGGTCACGACGTACGCCGTCTACTGGTGTACGCTCGTCCGCTACCCGAACATCGCGCAGCGCGACTTCCAGTTCGACGTGAGCCAGGGCCTGTTGTGCGCGCGTCGCGTCCGCCAGGACGAGAAGCTGATCGTCTCGCCGGGGTTCCAGGTCGGCGGCGTGTTCGCCCGCTACCTGTATGGCGACCTCGACGGCCCGCCCGGCCCGGACCAGGAGCGGATCTGGGAGCCGGGCGAGCGCACCGTGGTGCAGCCCGGCGAGCTGTACGTCTTCCCGGCGCATCGGCCCAAACCCGAACAGGGCAAGGAGGTCTGCAAAGTGGTCCACGAGCCGACCGGGACGGGCGCAGCCTTCGTCTACGCGGCCGAGGACGCCGCCCTCGAATAGGCGACCCGGCGGCCCTTGCCTGCCGGCCCTCACGCTGGAAACCTGGGGCCGTGAGCGACGCGGGCGCGCCCACCGGCAAGTGGCCGACTCTCCCTCCGCACTTGACGGAGCCGACGAGCGCGGCCCCGATCGAGAGCGCGCGGTTGGTCGTGCGGCGCCCCGGTGTGCCGGAAGTCGAGATACCGATCGAGAAGGACGAGCTGGTGATCGGCCGCAAGGCGGCGGACGTCGACCTCGCGCTCGACGACGAGCTCGTCTCGCGGCGCCACGCGAGTCTGACGATGGACGCCCGCGGTTACTTCAAGCTGCAGGACCTCGGCTCCAAGAACGGCATCTCGTTCGCGGGGCGGACCGTGCGCCGCCTGAACCTGATCGACGGCGACGAGTTCTCCATCGGGAAGACCGACTTCGTCTTCCACGCCGCGATGAAGCGGTTCGCCGGTGTCGCTCCGGTCCCGAAGGAGCCGGCGCCGCGGTCGGAATCCGTGTTCGGCGAGGTCGACGTCCCGACCCCGAAGGGCGACGCCTCCCTACTGGCGACCGCCGACGACGTCGGCTGGGACCCCAAAGCCCTCAGACCCCGCGATCCGGCGGAACCGGACATCGGCCCGCACTCCCCCGCCCAGGACGACGAGGACGAAGAGGACGAGGGCGAAGACGAGGGCTGAGCAGCGACGCGAATAATGCGGCGCCGCAGTCGGTTCACTGCCTTTGAGGAATGTTACGCATGACGACGCTCGTCCGTAGGTACCCGCTCAGCGCCCTCGCGCTCACCGCCGCGTTGCTCTACACCGCGCCGCCCGCGCTCGCGCTCGCCGAGGGCACGTTCAGCCCGACGATGGTGTCGGACGTCGCGGAGAAGGTGACGCCCGCCGTCGTGAACATCACGACTCGGAAGAACCGCCGTGACCTGTCGGGGCTGCCGCCGGCGATGCGGCCGTTCCTGAACCCGCGCGGCGGTCACCTGCCGCCGGAGATGGGCGCGGGATCCGGCGTGGTGATCAGCGCGGACGGGACGATCCTCACGAACAACCACGTCATCGACGGCGCGGACGAGATCAAGGTGACGTTCGCGAACGCGCGCGAGCTCAGCGCGAAGCTGGTCGGCACCGACAAGGCTTCGGACATCGCGGTGCTCAAGGTGGATGCGAAGGACCTGCCGCACCTGGAGCTCGGTGACTCGTCGGCGCTGCGCCTCGGCGAGTTCGTGCTCGCCGTCGGCAACCCGTTCGGCGTGGGGCAGACGGTGACGATGGGGATCGTGTCGGCGAAGGGCCGCGCGAACATGGGCATCGTCGACTACGAGGACTTCATCCAGACCGACGCGTCGATCAACCCGGGTAACTCGGGCGGCGCGCTCGTGAACCTCAAGGGCGAGCTGGTCGGCATCAACACGGCGATCCTCTCCCGCAGCGGCGGCGCGCAGGGCATCGGCTTCGCGGTGCCGTCGAACATGGTGCGGCCGATCCACGATCAGATCGTGAAGCACGGTCGCGTCCGGCGCGGCTGGCTCGGCGTGGCGATCCAAGATCTGACCCCGGAGCTGCGCCGTGGCCTCGGGCTCGAAGCCGTCACGCAGGGCGTCCTCGTCTCCGAGGTGATGGAGGGCGGCCCCGCCGCGAAGGGCGATCTCGAAGTGCGCGACGTCGTGGTGCAGGTCAACGACCGCCCCACGCGCAGCGTCGCGCAGCTGAGGAACCGCATCGCGCTCACCGCGCCCGGCAGCAAGGCCAAGCTCACCGTCGTCCGCGACGGCAAGCAGAAGGACCTCTTCATCCGCCTCGACGAGAAGAAGGACGACGAGCAGATCGCGTCGCTCTCCCCGTCCGAGGAGGCGGTCACGGCGGGTCTCCGCGTCGAGAACATCGCGCCGGAGGATCGCAAGCGCCTCCGCATCCCGCACAAGGTCACGGGCGTGCTGGTCGCCGGCGTCGAGCCGGGCAGCGCGGCAGATCGCTCCGGCCTCGAGGTCGGCGACGTGATCACCGCGGTCGGCCGCCGCACGGTGCGCTCGGCGAAGCGCCTCGAGAAGATGATCCCGAAGGGCTCGAAGGAGGTCGTGCTGCGCGTGTTCAAGCGCGGCGTCTTCACGTTCGTGGTGCTCCGGCCGTAGTCGGCGCGCGTTGACCCGTTTGGCCCGCGCCTTGGCGTGAGGCATCATCGGCCCCCGTGGGGGAAACGGGGCTGTTGCTCGTCGCGCTCCTCTGCGCGAACGACGGCGCGGCGGGGCTCGAGGTCACGACCGAGCCGGACGGTCACGCGTCGGGCCCGCCCACCGCGCTCGCGGCGACCGATGTCGCGTCGTCGGGCTGCGGTCGATGGGCGACCAGCCACCACAGCCCGAAGAACGGCAGCGCGAGCGGAACGAACAGGTAGCCGAGACCGAACCAGGACCAGACCGTCGGGTGTGCGAACAGCTCGGGAAGCACGAAGCTTAGCGTGCCGATGACGAGGACGCCGACCAGCTCGAACACGATCGCGATCCACGCGATGCGATACCAGGTGCGCGAGCCGGCGAACACGAGCGCGAGGGTGGCGATGACGTACACGATGGCCGAGAGCGCGCTGAGCGAGTAGGCCAGGGGCGCCTCGTCGAAGCGCTCGGCGATCTGCACGAACGACCGCCCCGTGGCGGCGAGCGCCATCGAGGGCAAGATCGCGAGCTACACCGCCGGCATGTGGACGCGGGAGACGGTGGGGGCCTGAGCGCGCGCGCCCACCCTTGCGGGATCACCCACCCGCGGTACCCTCGGACGCGTGTCGCCTGGACACGCCCCGCGTTCCGAGGTGTCGCCCGCCCGCCGCCGTCGAGCGGTGGGCGTGTGCCGACGCCGCGCGGTGGGTGGGGAGCGGGCGCGCGGGAGAGCGTCATGCGTCGAGTCGGACTCC
>JAUHYN010000250.1 GCA_030426505.1 bacterium
GACACGTGAAGAGGCGGCCGTTCAGGAGCCGGGATCGATGGAGACGTCGAGCGTCATCTTCTCGCCATCGGTCTCGACGACCACGATGCGCGGCTCGTACTCGTCACCCGGCGAAAGCTCCTGCGCGTCGATGAACTCACGGTTCACTTCGAAGCCGCGCAAGCCGGGCTCGAGCTTCGGGACGGTGAGCACGTAGCGGTCGTCGAGCGTGAACCGCACCTTCTCCATCGTCTCGCCCGACTCGTTCCGCACGACCAACATGTTCGACGGGAAGCTCTTCTTGAAGAAGACCGTGATCTCGATGTCGCGCGAGCCGATCGAGCCCATGAAGATCACGACCACGAGCACGTCGACGACGAACAGCGCGAGGATCAACAACCGCATCCGCGCGAAGCGGTTCGCGCCGTCGTAGGCCTCCTTCGTCGAGCGAACGAAGCCCAGGATGCTGACCACGCCCTCCTGGAGGATCTGCTTCAACCGATCCATCACCAACCACCGCCCAGCGAGACCACGGGAACGTACACCCGATCGCGGCCCGGGGACGAGACCGCCACGTCCTCGTCCAGGAGCGCAGGGGCGCTCTCGAGGTGGACGATGGGCACCATCAGCCCGAAAAACGTGCCGATCGCCGCACCGACCAAGACGTCCGTCAGGAAGTGCTTCCCGCCGAGCATCCGCAGCGTCCCGATCGTCGCGGCGCCCAGATACGCCCCGGTGACCGCCGCCGCCGATCCCGTGGACAGCCCATACCGCTCCAACACCATCACCGAAGTCACCGACGCCGCGGCGAACGCCACCGACGAGTGATTCGACGGGAACGACAGCCGCGCATCCCCCGCGAAGCGCGCCGACTTGCCGAACGTGTCGTTGTACGTGAGCGGGCGCGGCCGCCGCGCAGCGACCTTGAGGATCGTGCCCGCGAGCAGGGTCGCCGCGATCGACTCACTCGCGACCAATGCATCCACGCCGAAGCGCTCAGCGCTCTCTTGATTCGCCAGCGCGTCGACCGCCGCGAACGCGAACGGCATCCCGAGCATCGCCATGAGCCCCACGTCCGAGATCGGCCGCGCCGGCTCCCAGTTCATCCCCGACACCCAACGATCGATCGGGAGGATCGTGGTGTGGTCGCAGACGTCCCCGTCCTCCTCGAGCGCCTCGAACGCGACGCGCTCCTCGTCGGTCGGCGCGCGCTTCTCGCCGAGGCACGACCGCATGTCGTTCCAGTCGTCCTTTTCGAGATCGATCAGGTACGCGACCCCGAGCATCCCGAGCGTGCCGGGGACCTCGGCCTTGGCGTCCGTGTGGAAGTGCGTGCGGGTCGGGGCCGTCGCGCAGGCGCTCGCCAACCCGAAGAGGAGAACCGTGAGTCCGAGCCTCACTCGCCCACCGTTGACGTCTCCGTGCCGCCGTCACCGTCGAGGCGAGCGCGGATCGCCTTCATCTCGGGGGCGCTCCACACCGCCGCGAACGCCGCGTCGGCCAGGATCTTCTCGGGGTGGTCCACGCCCGCCGCGAGCGCCTCTTCGAGGTGCTTCGCCGCCTCCGCCGGCTCGTTGGCCTTCGCGGCGATCCGCGCGAAGCCATACGCCGCGAGCGCCTTCGCGCCGGACTGCGTGAGGCGCGTAAGCTGACGCTCGGCCTCCTCGGTGCGACCGGCGTCGGTGAGGAGGATGGCGAGCGCGTAGCGCGAGGGGCGGTGCGCTTCATCGATCGCGAGCGCCTTGGCGTACATCTCTTCGGCGGCCTTCGGGTCGCCGGCCTTCTGATGGAGGCCGCCCAGCGAGAAGTACGCGAAGACGTCGTCCGGCGCGCGCTCGATCGTGGCGAGCAGCGCCTTCTTCGCGTCTTCGTTCCGGCCGGCCGCCGTGAGCGCGACGGCGAGGTGGTGACGCGCGCCGATGGCGTCCGCGTTCTGCGCGACCGCGCGCTCGTAGAACTTCACGGCCTCGTCGTACTGCTTGCGTTCGAACGCGACGTTGCCGAGCCCGTCCAGCGCACGCACGCTCTCGGCGTCGGCTTCGAGCGCCTTCGCGTAGAACTGCTCGGCCTGGTCCAGCTGCCCGTTGCTGAACATGACATTGCCCTTGCGCAGGTTCTCTTCGGTCGCGGGGCACGCGACCAACCAGACCGCCAGGAGCGGGAGCGCGAAGCGAGCCCTCATCGTGCCGATTCCCTTGGTCCGATGCCCGAGCAGCGTCAAGCTCATTGTCCGCCGCCGACGGTGAGCTCCAAGAGGGCGTACGAGTTGCTCCCGTGGTTTCGCACGTGGAAATGCACCGGATCGCCGGTCTCCGCGTCGAAGGGCGCCTCGAAGTACGGGGCGTCCAAACCGGAGGGACCGGGGATCGCGAGGAACTGTTCGTACAGCGTCTCGCCGCGGACCGCGATCGCGACCGTCGCCGTCGCGGCCTCGGGCGCGATCAGATCAAAGTGCCACAGCCGGATGTGAATCTGGTCGCCTTCGGCGATGTGCGTCAGCGCGCGCGCCTCGGCCGTCACGTATCCGCAGCGCATCGTATCCACGCCGAACGAGGGCTCGCCGCCGAAGAGCTCGTAGCCGGTCGTGGCGAGATCGCAGTTGGCGTCCGAGGGGGCCTGGTCGCGGAACGGATCCGCGGCCTCGTGGCTCACCACGGTGAAGGCCTCGAGGTCCACGAGGGGCTCGACCTCGCGGACGCCGCACCCCGCGACGAAGACGCTAACCGCGATCGGCGCCCACCAGCGCACTGATCCTCCGCACCATCGGGTGACTCGCGTCCGGCGCCGCCGCGATGTTGCGCCGCGCGCCACGCGCGTCGTTCTGCTCCGCGAGGAGGAGCCCGAAACACAGACGCACGCGCCAGTCGTGCGCGCGCTTGGTGAGCTCGTCGTCGATCAGCCGCTCGAGCGTACGCGTGTTATCGGCCCGGATCGGCGGAGGCGTCCGCAGGTAGTCGATCATCGCGAACAGGATCCGGATGTCCGTCCGCGTGCTGTCCTGCTTCTCGGCCCACGACAAAAGGTACGTCGCGGCGCCGGTGTGATCGCCCGCCATCGCGCGGAACGCCCGCTCGATCTTGGGCTCGGCCTCGACCCCGAGCCGCTCGCGATCGATCGTCGCGTTGCTCTCGCCCTGCGCGACGAGGTTCGCGTAGCGCCGACCGCGGTCGGGATCGCGGAGTGCGTCGGCGACGTCGGTGAGGAAGTCCTTCTGCACGCGCGTCGCGAAGTCGTCCGGCTGATCGTCGAGGCGCCGGATCATGAAGCGGTAGGCGCGCTCGAGCTGCGTGCCGTCCGTCCCCGGCGCGACGCGCAGCACTTGGTAGTAGTTCTGATCGCGGTACGGCAGGAGCCGATCGCGGACCGCGGTGTACTCGAGGTCGTGGGGGTTGGGCGCGATCGCCGGGACCGCGCGCGGCGCGCTCTGTTCGCGCACCTGCCCGGGGCGGAGCACGACCGCCGAAGGCTTCACTTCGGCTTTCGCCATGTTCACGGGTACCGCGCTCGGGCCGGAGCGACGGTGGATCACCAGGCCCGACGGATCCTTCTGCGGCGTCGCCGCCGACATCGCGGCCGACGCGCGCCGCGCCTCGACCAACCTCGGATCCTCGACCGGGCGCTCGGGGGCGCGCTCGGCCGCCGCGCGATCGCTGACCTCCATCATGCCCGCGAGGAATGCGCTCATGATCGCGGCGCTCGCGGTCTCGCGCCCGAGGCCACGCGACTCGAGCAGCTGGAGCGTCACCGTCGCGTCGTCCGGGGTGATCGCGCGCTCGACCTCGGGGCCCCACTCGAACGGATCGATCCCGTGCGGGTACGTGGCCGAGAGCGTGAAAGTCTTGCGGCCGTGCGTGCCGAGGAACGCTTCGACCGGCCCGCGGTTCGCGGCGCGGCGGAGGCCCTCGAAGACGATCGGGAGCGGCTGCAGGATCGTGCAGACCGCGCCCTCGGGCGCCGCCACGCCCTCGGAGAAGCGGAACTCGGCGGGGCCGACGTCGAACAGCTTCACGACCTGCGCGCGCGCGAGCCGTGACAAGGCCGCTTGCAGCGCGCCGGGGCTCAGCAGTTTGTGCTGCCGGATCAGCGCGACTTCGCTGCGGCCGGACGCTTCGGCGAGCCGCAACAGATCGAGGCCGCGTTCGCGGGGGAGCGAGCCGGCGTCGATCAGGATCTTCACGAGCGACGCGCCCGAGTCGGGGAGCTCGACCGAGATCGGGACGCCGTTGCGGAAGACGATGTGGTTGCGCGGCTCGGGGTGGAGGAAGACGTCGAGCCGCCCCGAGAGGTTGCCGCGGAGGATGCCGATCAGGAGCTCGGCCAGCGGGTACGTGCCGAACGACGCTTCGAGCGTACCGCCGGGCCGAATGCTCTCGATCTTCGCCACGCGCCGACGAAGTCTAAGCGTTCACTTGCGCGTCGCCAAACCCCCCACGGCCGTCACGACGCGCGCGGCGCGGAGCATGCCGTCGGCCCAGGCACGACGCACGAAGTCAGGGCGCTGCGGCCCGGCGTGGACGAACGCCTCCAGCCATACCTCGGGGGGACCGCGGTCGAGGACACCCTCTAGAGCGAACAGGGCGAGATCGTCGATTCCCGCCGCTCGGACCGCGCCGACGTCGAGCGCGAGCTCGGCGGGTGTCCCGTACGTCCGCTCCGTTCCGAGCTTCCCCTGACCCACCAGTCCGACCGAGACGCCCGCGCGATCCCCGACGGCGCGCTCGAGGCGGACGGCCGCCGCGTGCAGCAGCGCGCGGACGCTCGCGTCGCTCCGACGACGCAACACGTCGCGGGCGAGCGTCGTATACATCATGGGCGAGACGACGGACCACGGGACCCCCGCGACCGGCGTGGCGAGCACGTGGTCCCAGAAGTGTCCCGCGGGGTCGACGACCACCAGCGGGATCGCGGCGGCGATCGTCTCGATCCCATCGTCGGCGAGGCGCGCGGCGATGCGTCGGAAGACCTCCACGCCTTCGAGTGCGCGGCGCCGACGCGCGCGGACGTACTCGAGCCGCGCGCGGCCGCTCCCTTCGAGCAGCCCGCGCAGCTCCTCGAGCGGCGGCTCGAGATCGATCGCGACCGTCCGCACCTCGGCGCCGCTCTTCTTCGCGAACGCGAGCGCGGCGTCGACGCGACGCTCGAACGCGTCGGCGTTGTGCGACGACGGCCAGTACCCTTCGTGGTCTTCGAGGAGCGGCCACACGCCGACGCGGAGGCCGCTCTTCGCGAGCGCGCCGAGCGCCGCGCTCATCGCCGGCGTCTCGCGCGACGGCGGCAGCGCGACGATCGGCTCGAGGCGGTAGTGGCGGCAGAGGTTCGTCGTCGCGGGGCGCGCGAGCTCCTCGGGGGGCAGGTGCTCGACGTAGACCCGACGCCTCACGCGAGGCCGAACCTCGACCACAGGGCCGGGTCCGCGAGCGAGCCGACGACCACTTCGGGGTCGGCCGCGATCAGCTGGTCGGGGACGTGGCTGCCGACGAGCACACCGACCGCGGTGGCGTCCGCGGCGTGCGCGGCCCAGACGTCCTTCTCGGTGTCGCCGATGACGAAGATCTCTTCGCGCGCCGCGCGGCGCCCGTGTCGACGCTCGAAGCGCTCCTGACCGCGGGCGACGCCGCGCCGGACGAGCTCGCCGCGATCCTTGGCGTCCGAGCCGAAGCCGCCGAACGCGAAGTGCGTGTCGAGCTTGCCGCGCGCGAGCTTGATGCGCGCGCCGCGTTCGAGGTTGCCGGTCGCGAGGCCCACCTCGAACCCGCGGGCGAGCGCGGCGCGGACGAGGTCTTCCGCGCCCTCGTAGATCGTGAACGCCGCCTCGACGAGGCCAAGCTCGAGGTTGGCGAGGTAGGCGTCGAAGATCCGGAGCGCCTCGTCGTCGGTCGGCGGGCGGCCGACGTGCGCGCCGAACGCGTCGTCGAGGATCGCGGGGTCGGTGCTGCCGGCGAGGCGGACGCCGTCCATCGCGTTCTTCACGCCGAGCACTTGCTCGAACGCGAGCGCGAGCGCGGCGCGGCCGGCGCCGCCGGCGGAGATGAGCGTGCCGTCGATGTCGAAGAGGAGGATCACCGCGCTCAGCTCGGCGCGTCGCCGCTCGGCGGCGTCGGGACGTCGGCGCTCGCAGGGCCGCGCTTGGCGGACTTCTTCGGCGTGCGCTTGCGGGGCTTCTTCTTGGCCGGCGAGCTCGCGGCGGGCGCGGGCGAGGACTTCTTCGCCGGGGTCTTCTTCTTCGAAGCGGACTTCTTCTTCGAAGCCGACTTCTTGGACGCGGACTTCTTCTTCGAAGCCGGCTTCTTCTTCGAGGCGGACTTCTTCTTCGAAGCGCGCTTCTTGGACGCAGACTTCTTCGAGGCGCTCTTCTTCTTCGAGGCGCTCTTCTTCTTCGAGGCGCTCTTCTTCTTCGAGGCGCTCTTCTTCTTGGACGTCGTCTTCTTCGAGGCGCCCTTCGTCGGCGCCTTCACGTCGGCCGCCGACGCGTCGCCGTCGCTCGCCGCCCCTTCGGCGCCCTCCGCGACCGACGCCTCTGCCGCGGCGCCCTTCTTCGCGGCGGCCTTCTTCTTCGACGCCGCCTTCTTCTTCGACGCCGCCTCGCCGCCCGAGGCAGAGCCCTTCGGCACGGTTGTCCGCGACGCCGGCAGCACGCTGCTCGCCACGGCGTCCCCTTCGGCGGGCACCGGCAGCGCCGTCACCACCTCGTCGGTCGCGGCGAGCGTCGGGCGGCGTCGCGCCGCGCGCTTGGCGCGGCGCTGGCTCTCCGCGCCGTCCAGCCGGAGCGGGAGCTGCGTCGTGTCGCGGTGGCGCGGCGGGGTCGAGTCGTACATCGGGGCCGGCTCCTCCGGCTGCTCGAGCGGGACGTCGAGCACGGTGCGCAGGCCCGGCGGCATCGTCACCACCACGCTGATCGCGGAGAGCACCGTCGCGACCGTGCAGTCGTCGCCGGGGAGCTCGCCTTCGAAGTGCAGCGGCGGCTCGCCCACGATGTCGATCGTGTCGCGCGGGTGCTCCTCGTCGAGCGCCATCGTGAGCTCGAGCGTGATCACCTCGCGCCCGTTCCGGTAGCCGCGCGCGATCTGATAGATGCCGCGCACGCGCCCGCTCGGGACGGTGCCCAAAACCGAGGTCGTCGGGCTCGCCGCCAACACCGGCGAGAACGCCTCCGAGGTCTTTTCGAGCTGGATGCCCAACCCCTTCGCGATCAAACGCAGCGACGCCGACAGCCCGGCGTGCCCGATCTCCCCGGACTTGATCGCCTCGGTGAACGCGTGCGGCGTCATCCCCACGCCGACCTTCGACTGGAGCTGCGCGCGGCGACTCGCGGCGTCGACCACGCGCGTGACGCGGATGCGCCGGATGTTGCGCGTGGCCTGCGCGAGCATCACCGGCAGGCGGTCCATCGCGAAGCCGGGGTTCACGCCCGTGGCCAGCACGACGACGCCCGCGTCGCGCACGCGCTCGTCGAAGCCCGGCTCGAGCTGGCTCGTCGCCATGTCGGCGTCGGCGAGGTTCTCGCAGGTCGTCACGACGTGCGCGCCGACCGCGACGCAGGCCTCGAGCGTCGGCCCGAGGGCCTCGACGTCCGACGTCGTCGTCACGACCGCGACCTCCGGCCGGGCGCGGGCGAGCATCGCTTCGACGTCCCGCTCCACCGGGATGCCGAGGCGCCCCTCCCCGATCAGCTCGCCGAGATCACGGTCCGCCTTGTTGGGGTCTGCGTCGGCGATGCCGACCAGCGTCACTCGTGGGTCCTCCAGGGCCGCGCGCGCGACCTCCTGGCCGACCCAGCCGAGCCCCACGATGCCGATACGAATGCGCTCTTCGAGCCGCGTCACGGCGCGAGAGGCTACCCCGGACCGGCCGCCCGGGCCACCTTCCGGCCGCCGAACCCGGCGAAAGCGGGCCCGGGGGGTCGTGGCCTTGACCGCGGACTTGGTTCGACCGAGCGTAGCGAGCGATGACGCAGTCCGCGTTGGGTTCCGAGCCTCGCCCGGTCGAGTACCAGCCGGCGCCGGCCTCGCGCATGTGGATCGCGGCGTGCCTCGGCGTCGGGGGCGCGTTCTTCGCGATCGCGGCGTTCTTCGGACTCGCGGAGGTGCTCTTCGCGGTCAAGCGCCTCGTCCTGCAGGTGATCTTCCAAGCCGCCTCGTGAATGCCCTCTTCGCCAACTTCTTCGGGCACGCGATGACGGTCGCCCTCGTGTTCGCCTCGCTGGTCGCGATGGGCGCGGTGACCTTCCTGTCGTTCCGTCGCAGCCGCCGCCTCAGCGACAAGGCCACGCGCCTGCTCTACCTCGCGCTCGACGGCCGCGCCGACGAAGCGCGGATCCAGGCGCGGCAAGAGAGCCGCGAGCTGCGCCCCGTCCTGGACGCGCTCGGCGGTGAGGTCACCCCGGTCTCCACGCGCCCGCTGATCCAGGACGCCCTCGCAGTCGTCGCGCTCGCGGTGCTGCCGCTGGTGCTCGTCGCGTACGGGTTCGGCGTTCTGATCGATCCGGCGGGCGACAAGAAGATCGAAGCGAGCACCGCGCTGCTCCTCGGTATCGCGCTCTTGCTGCCCGTCGGCGTGGCGGCGGTCGCGACGATCCTGGAGATGAGCCGCCGCTCCGCGCGCGACATCCGCGGCGCGTGCATCACGTTGCTCGCGCGCAGCGTGAAGACGACGGTCGAGAACGAGCGCTCCGAAGCGCTGCGTCGCGGCGCGAACGTGCGCGACCCGAGGGGCGAGTGATGGACCCGACGCTCCTCCTCCTGGTCAGCTTCGCGGTCCTCGCGCTGGTGTTCCTGATGACGCTGGTCGCGGTCGTGCGCGAGAAGCGCGCGCTGGGGCGGTTGGTGGAGAGCGCCGTCGACTTCGACGCGGTACAGGACGCGATCACACAGCTCCCCGCGCCGCACCAGGAGATCGCGGCGCAGATGATCGAGTCGATCAACGTCCGGAGCACGCTGGACGAGGCGCTCACGAAGGCGGTCGTCCGTGCGACGAACGAGTCGTTCGAGCCGCCGCTCGCGCGTCGGTTGATCCTGAACGTGGCGCTCGCGTTCGTGTTCTTCGCGCCGATCTCGCTGGCGTTGATCCAAGTCGCGGACCGCGTGGTGAAGACGTCGATGGAGGCCGAGGCGCTCCCGGCGGCGCAGGTCTATCTGATGGGGCTGTCGCGGCTCGAGGGTCCGTTCTCGATCCTGCAATCCGTGTTGTTCGGCGCCGCGTGGCTCGTCGCGGGGCTCGCGGTGTGGTGGGCGCTGTCGTGGTGGCTGCTCCGCCCCGAAGTTCGCGAGGCGCGCTTCGTGCGCGCGCTGCTCGAGTGCGCGTCGCGGCTGCGCCCGGGCGTCGGCGCGCCGGTGAGCGCGCGGCTGTGTGAGTTGGTCGCGCCGGACCGCGGCATGGCGCGCCCGGCGGTGGCGACGGTGCTGTGGTTCCTCGCGGTGACGGCGGGCTGGGGCATCCTGTACGCGACGGGCTCGGTGCGGACGGCGAA
>JAUHYN010000251.1 GCA_030426505.1 bacterium
ACACCAACATCGTGGGTGTCGTGCTGAACGACTTCGACGTGGAGTCGGGTTCGTACGGCTACCAGCAGTATTACTACTACCGAGGCTACGGTTATTCGGACTCGGAAGAGGAGGCCAAGGCCTGATGAACGTCCTGGTGACCGGCGGCGCCGGTTTCATCGGCGCGAACTACGTGTTGCGCCGTTTGCGAACCTCCGATGATCGCGTGACGGTCGTCGACGCGCTCACTTACGCCGGCAATCTGGAGAGCCTCAAGGCGGTCGAAGAGAACCCCGCGCTCTCCTTCCATCGCGCGGACATCACCGATTCCGACGCGATGGAGAAGATCTTCGAGGAGACGAAGCCGGACGCCGTCGTCCACTTCGCCGCGGAGTCGCACGTCGATCGCAGCATCCTCGGTCCGCGCGTCTTCACGACGACGAACGTCCTCGGGACGCAGGTGCTGCTCGACTGCTCGAAGAAGCACGGCGTGCAGCGCTTCGTGATGGTGTCGACCGACGAGGTCTACGGGTCGCTCGGCAAGACCGGCTTGTTCTCGGAGACGTCGCCGCTCAAGCCGTCGAGCCCGTACAGCGCGTCGAAGGCGGCGGCGGATCTCGTCGCGCTCTCGTATCACCACACCTTCGGGATGGACGTCGTGGTCACGCGGTGCAGCAACAACTACGGGCCGCTGCAGTTCCCGGAGAAGTTGATCCCGTTGATGATCATCAACGCGCTCGAGGACAAGCCGCTCCCCGTGTACGGCGACGGCATGCAGATCCGCGACTGGATCCACGTCGAGGATCACTGCGCCGCGATCGACGCCGTGTTCGCGAAGGGCATGGCCGGTGAGGTCTACAACATCGGCTCGCAGAACGAGCGGCCGAACATCGAGATCGTGAAGCGGATCCTCGCGCACCTCGGCAAGCCGGAGACGTTGATCCGGCACGTCGAGGATCGCCTCGGTCACGACCGGCGCTACGCGATCGACCCGACCAAGACCGAGGGTGCGCTCGGCTGGGTCCCCGAGAAGAAGTTCGAGGACGCCCTCCCGGCGACCATCGACTGGTACCTCGCCAACCGCACGTGGTGGGAGCGCGTCCGCAGCGGCGCCTACCGCGAGTACTTCGAAGCGCAGTACGCCCAGCGCCTCGCCGATTGATCCGAAAAGGGGAGCCCGTGACGACCACTCCGTTCGCGAAGACCGTGCCGTGGATCGGCGCCGGACTCATCGCGGTCGGAGCGGCGTCGGCGTTCGTCGTCGGCCCGTACGGGCCGCTGGCGTTGGCCGGGATCCTCATGGTGGTCGTGGCCGTCGGCGCGGCTGCGAACTTCCGGCCGGCGCCGCGGCGCGCGGTGGTGGTCGAGGCGGTCGAAGAGCGGGACGACGTCCAAGCGTCGCTCTTGCCCTGGATCGTCGGCGCGATCGCCGTGCGGTGGGTCGCGGTGCTGGGGCTGAACCTCTCGCCCCTGTGGCGGCAGTTCGCGCCGGACGCCGTCTTCTATCACCTCGCCGGTGAGGCGATCCGGGAGTCGTGGAGCAGCCCGAACGTCGACCTCACGCTGTGGTTCGGCAAGTCGAAGGCGGTCTTCTACCCGTACCTCAACGCGATCTCACACGCGGTGTTCGGGTCGTCGCGCTACCCGCTCAGTTTCCTCAACGCGGTGATCGCGGTCTGGGCGGCTTGGAACTACGGGCTCCTCGCGCGCCGGATGTACGGCCCGCGCGCTCAGCGCGTCGCGTTCCTCCTGTCGGCGTTCTTCCCGTCGCTGATCATCTGGACGAGCATGAACATCCGCGAGAGCTGGAGCTACCTCGGGCTGTCGTTGGTGTTGCTCGGCGCGGATCAGCTCCGCCGCAAGATCTCGCTCTCCGGGCTCGGCTTGATGTTGAGCGGCCTCGTGCTGCTCGCCGTGTTGCGCGCGTACCTCATCCCGCTCGTCGGCGCCGGGTTGGTGCTCTCGTTCCTCGTCGTGCGGATGCGTCAGCTCCCGTACGCGCTGCTCGGCCTCGGCGTGGTGGTCGGCGCGTTCGTGTTGTTCGGCGAGGCGCTCGGCGTCCACGGCGTGCTGGGCGACGACCCGCTCGAGCGTGTGAACGTCATGCGTCACCAGCTCGCGTTCGGAGGCTCCGCGTACGGCAGCGACGTCGACACGTCCACGCCGCTCGGCGCGCTGACGTACCTGCCGCTCGGCATCGCGCGGTTCCTCCTCTCGCCGTTCCCTTGGAACATCTCGAGTTGGCGCCAGTTGATCGCGCTGCCCGAGTCGATCGCGTTCGCGTACGTGCTCTACCACGGCATCCGCGAGGCGGTGCGGACCGGGTGGCAGGAGTCGTCGAAGGGCGCGCTCCTGATCTTCGTCCTCGCCGTGACCGTCTGCGCCTACGGGCTCGCGTCCGGTAACGAGGGCACCGCGTACCGGCACCGCGGGCAGATCGTCTTCATGGTGTTCGTCCTCGCGGGCGGCGCCTTCACCCGCCGCCGCGCCTGATCCGACCGTGACTTTGCGACCGATCGTCTACCTCAGCCAGGACGGGGCGCTGCAGCCCCTCGGCTACAGCCAGGTCGTGCGGCCCGTGCTCGGCCTCGCCGCGCGCGGTTGGTCGTACCGACTCCTCACGCTCGAGCGCGCGGAGGATCTCGCCGACACGCCCCGCGTGCGCGCCCTCGAAGCGCGCCTCGCCGAAGCCGGCGTCACGTGGACCGCGATGCCGTACCGCCAAGGCTTCGGCCCGCTGTCCGCCGGCGCCAACGTCGCGTCGACCGTCGCCACCCTCGCGCGGATCTCGCGCGGCGCACGCCTCGTCCACGCGCGCAGCTACGTGGGCGCGATCGTCGCGCGCGCGGCGCAGCGCCTCACCGGCGTGCCGTACCTGTTCGACACGCGCGGCTTCTGGTTCGACGAGCGTCGCGAGCAGGGCCGCTGGTTCGCGGACGACCGCGTGTTCGCCGCGGCCAAGGCGCTCGAGCGCCGCCTCTACTTGGACGCGGCCGGCGCGGTGAGCCTCACTCGGCTCGGCGCCGACGACATCGCGAGCGGCGCCTTCGGTCGGTGGGGCGACAAGCCCGTCGTCGCGATCCCCACGTGCGTCGATCAGAGCGAGTTCACGATTCACCGCACGCGGCGGCCGGAGTTCGCGGACCGCGTCGTCGTGGCGTGGGTCGGCTCGATCAACAACTGGTACTTCATCGACGAGGGGCTCGCGCTCTTCGCGAAGATCCGCGCACGCGATCCGCGCGCCCACCTGTTGTGGCTCACCCCTCAGGTCGACGCCGCCACGGAGCGGGTCCGCGCGCACGGCATCGATGACTTCACGGTCCGCTCCGTCCAGCACGACGCGATGCCCACGTGGATGGGGACGATCGACTTCGGACTGCTGCTGCTGGTGGAGACGTACGCGAAGCGCGCGTCGATGCCGACGAAACTCGCCGAGTTCCTCGCGAGCGGCGTGCGCCCGATCCACCACGGCTGCAACGCCGAGGTCGGCGCGTACGTCGCCGAGGCGCAGAGCGGCTTCACGGTGCCTTCGCTCGACGCGCGCTCGCTCGACGCCGCCGCGGAGCGCGTCGTCGCGATCGGTCGGAGCGACCGCGGCCTCGAGGAGGCGCGCGCGATCTCCGCGGAGCACTTCTCGCTCGCGTCCGGGATCGAGCGCTACGACGCGCTCCTCCGCGCGCTCGTGGGGTCGCCGTGAAGCTGCTGGTGCTCACCTCCTATCCGGACGAGGCCGCGTGTACGCGCTTCCGGATCTCGCAGTTCGCTCCCGCGCTCGAGCGCGCCGGCATCGAGGTCGTCTCGGATCCATTCCTCGACAGCCGGTTGTTTTCGACCTTCTACAAGTCGGGGCACCGCGCGACGAACGCGCTCGGCGTCGCGCGCGCGATCGCTTCGCGCGTCGCGACGGTGCTCCGCGCGCGTCGCTTCGACGGCGTGTTCGTCCAGCGCGAAGCCGCGCTCCTCGGACCGGCGGTGACGGAGGAGCTCCTCGCGCGCGGGCTGAAGCTCCCGCTCGTCTACGACGTCGACGACGCGGTGTGGTTGGCGGGGGAGGGCGCGTCGACGAACGAGACGCGCTACCCGCTGCTGTCTCGTCTGCTCAAGGCGCCGAGCAAATCGCTCCGGTTGCTCGGCCTCGCGGACACGGTGATCGCGGGGAGTCGCCAGCTCGCCGAGTTCGCGTCGCAGTACTGCGCGCGCACCGAAGTGATCCCGACCGTCGTCTCCAAAGAGATCTGGCGCCCGCTCCCCGGCAAACTCGAAGGCGCGCCCCTCCCCGAGCGTCCGGTGATCGGTTGGATCGGGACGCACTCCACGGCGCCGCAGCTCGCGCTCGTCGCGCCTGCGTTGAAGCGCCTGCGCGACGAGGGCCGCGACTTCGTGGTGCGCGTGATCGGCGCGAACGAATCGTTCGAGCTCGACGGCCTCGAGATCGAGCGGCGCCCCTGGTCACGCGCGCGCGAGGTCGAGGACTTCCAGACGATCGACGTCGGCGTCGCGCCGATGTTCGAAGACGCCTGGTCCGAGGGGAAGTGCGGCTTCAAGCAGCTGCAGTACATGGCGGTCGGCGTCCCGATGGTGACCTCCGTGGCCGGCGGCGCCCGGGACTTCGTCGTAGACGGCGAGAATGCGTGCGTCGCGAGCGAACCGGACGACTGGTATCGCCACCTCGCGGCGCTGCTTGACGACGGCGCTCTGCGGGCCCGTCTGGCCCGATCCGGGCGCGATCTCGTCGAGGCGCGGTACTCGCGCGAGGCCGTGGAGGACCGCTTCGTGGCCGTCGTCGCGCGTGTCCTCGGCCGCTGAAATGTGACCGACAAGCGTGTGCTTTCTGCGTTGTCCGTCCTTTCGATCAGTTGTTTCCCCACGATCACAAGAATACGGTCCTCTGCATGGTGGTGGACCTCACACGTTGGAGAATTGCTTTCTTCGATCGCATCTCCGCACGAGATGACGCGGCCGACTCGGCCAGAACGATCGAATCATTCGACGTATGCAAGCTCCCCATCCGCGATGACGCGCATCCCAGGGACCTCCTGGTCGGGGAATCCGATCCGGACGACTGGGACGGCGTGTCGGACTTCTTCGAGGTCGTGTGGTGGGCGGCCTACCGGGACCGCGACACCGGGGACCTGTATCGCGTCCGCAGGGCGAGCCGCCCCTGAGCGATCCCATTACAATGCGCCCCAGGATGCGGAGGGCGCGACTCAGCAGTCTCCTGCTCGGCTTCGCCGCCCTCGCGTGCGTCGAGCCGCTCCCCCTCGACGGTAGCCCTTGCCCCTGCGCCGACGGATTTCAGTGCTGCATCGAATCGAACACCTGTGAACGCGAGTGCGGCCCTTCACCGGACGCAGGCTTTCGCGACGGCGGTGTCCACGACGCCGGCCGTGACGCGGGCGAGCGCGACGCCGGACGTGACGGCGGCGAGCGCGACGCGGGCCGCGACGGCGGACCCGAGGGAATCGACGCTGGCTTCTACGACGGCGGCGCGCTCCCGGACGCCGGCCTCCCGCCCGACAGCCTCGGCCCGTGGACGTGGTCGAACCTGAGGGGCACCACCGATCGCAGCGCCGACTTCACGCTGACGTGGACGGGACGCGAAGCGTTGATGGTCGGCGGCCGGCAGCTCGGCCTCTGCACGATCTATCACGACCGCTACAACCCCTGGACCGACGTGTGGCGACGCTTTCATGTCGACCTCGTGTCGCGCGGCGGGCACGCAGCGGCGTGGACGGGCGACGACCTGCTCCTGGTCGGCGGTGACGTCTGCGCGCTCCCCGAGGACACGTTCGCGGACGGCGCCCGGTGGGATCCATTCCTCCACACCACGACCCCGATCGCGGACGCGCCCGGCGCGTCGTCGTTCGCGGCGACGGCGTGGATGGGCGATCGCCTCTTCGTGTACGGCGGCGAGTGTCACGCCGACACCTGCCTCGAGCGCGGCGTGATCTACGACGCCGTCGCGGATCAGTGGGCGCCGATCGCCGTCGAGGGCGCGCCGGTGCCGTTCACCGCGCGCCGCACCGCGCAGTGGAATGGCAACGAGGTCTTGGTGTGGGGTGGTGCGTCGGAGAGCTCCGGCCGCTACTTCGTCGCGGTCGACGCGTGGCAAGCGTTCCCCGAGCCCTCGTTCGCGCTCGACGTCGGGCCTTCGGTTTGGACGGGGACGGAGCTCGTCGTCTGGGACGGTCGCACCGGCGGCGCGTTCGATCCGCGCACCAACCGCTGGCGTGAGATCGCGCGCGAGGGTGCGCCCGTCGGCGTGGCTTCGCCGCAGGCCGTGTGGACCGGCCGCGAGATGATCGTGATCGGCGAAGACGGTGGCGCTCACTACGACCCGCTCGCGGATCGCTGGACGCCCGTCACGCCGAACAACGCCTACTGGGCGAACACCAACTCGAAGCTCGTGTGGACGGGGCGCGACGTGTTGATCATCGGCTCCACCGTCTCCGGCACGCACGGCGCGCGCTACGGCCCGCGCCTTTCCGGTGATCCGGCATGCGACGGTGGCGAGGCGCCACTCGCCGTCGAGATCCGGAGGCCGACGGCGCGCGCGATCGCGTACGGCGTCGTCCCGATGCAGGCCGTGATCGACACGTCGGTCTCGGTGCAGCGCGTGAGCTGGTACCTCGACGACGCCCTCGTCGCGAACACCGAGGTGACCAACCTCGACCTCACGAACGCGGAGTTCGGGCCTCACACGCTCCGCTTCGAAGTGTTGGGCACCACGAGCACCGTCTGCGACTCGCGCACGATCTACGTCGACGAGCCGCCGACCCTCGACGTCGCGCTCCCCGTCGCGGACGAGGTCGCCACACCCGAGCTCGACGTCGCCGCGACCTGCTCCGACAACGGCGCCGAGGGCTGTACGATTCGCGTCACCGTCGCGATCGATCCGCAGGGCTCGTTCCTCGGCGAGGACGTCGTCGCCGCGAGCGCCCCCGGCGCCGGCGCGTTCATCGATACGATCGATCTGTCCGCATACGAGGGCCGCGAAATCATGCTCGTCATCGAAGCGACGGACGCGTTCGGCCTCCGCACGCAGGTCGAGCGGCGCGTCTACGTGGAGTCGAACCCGGACCTCGTGCACCACGCCTTCGTCGAAGGGCCGCTCTGCGACGTCACGCTCGATCGCGTCCTCGAGATGGACGCGTCGGGCTTCACGATCACGTCGGTCGCGACCGGGACGACCTCCTTCGTGCCGACGGCCCAGGCGCCGAACTGCACGACGAGTCGCCTGGTGCCGCCGACGGACGCCGTGCTCCAGGGCGGTACCCAAATCCTCGACGTCACGAACGGGTCCGTGCGGACCACGTTCGGATCCAACGGCATCCGCGTCGCGGGCGACTGGGTCGTGAGCCTGAACGGTCTGTCGCTCGAGCGGCGCCGCCCGCGGCTCGGGTCGATCGAAGAGGCCGGCACGTTCGCGTACCCCGCGGAGGGCTACGACATCGCACCGGACGGCGGCGTGCTCTGGATCGAACGGAACGATCGCACCGTCGCGTTCACGGACCTCGGGGCGATGCCGGTCCCGCTCGGCGTCGTGCCGGCGTTGCCGCCGAGCCCGGGCGCGATCGCGTCCGACGCCGTGTTCGTCTGGAGGCACCGCACGTCGACGGCGGCGTGGACGCTCCAGATCTCCGATGGCGTCTCGACGCAGACGCTCGTGGACGCCGAGTACCCGGCGCAAGGACCGGTGCGCGATCGGGACTATCGAGCGTCGTCGGGGTGGGTCGCGTTCGAGGCCCCCGACGCGCTGCGCGTGGCGCAAGTCTGGTTGCGACGCCCCGACGGCACCGTCCGCAACGTCTCGGATACCGCGTCGCCGGCCGATCTCGCGGGGCTCGCGGAGGACGGCGATGTGATGTTCGCGCGCGCCGGGCGCCTGTGGTTGTTCGACTCGACCACGGAGCAGACCACGGACGTGGGGAGCACGAACGCGCAGGTCCTGAGGCGCGAAGGCACGTGGTTCCTCAGGTACGGGCGCGAGATCTTCCGGTTGAACCCATGACAGTTTTCACGTTCTGATGCGCCATGTCGGACGCTGCTCCACGGCTCGTCTCGAAGGACGGTCACGCCTTCGAGATGCGCCCGATCCACTGTCCGACGTGCGGCCCGCACGCAGGCGAAAAGGAGCTGGGCCTGCGCGGAGGGCGGCACCACCGCTACGAACTCGGCGTCGAGACGCGCATCGTCCGCTGCGCGCGCTGCGGGCTGATGTACCCCAATCCGTTCCCCTATCCCGTCGATCCGCAGGAGCTCTACGGCGACCCGTCGAAGTACTTCGAGCTGCACGACTCGGCCGCCAAGGTCCAAACCGCGCGCCGCTTGATCCGCGGTTTCTGCGAACGGATCGGCCGACGCGACGCCTCCCTCCTCGACGTCGGTAGCGGTCGCGGTGAGATGCTCGGCGGCGCGCGCGCCGAAGGACTCTCGCGCGTGGTCGGCCTCGAGCTCTCGACGGCGATGGTGGAGGCCGCGAAGGAGGCCTACGACGTCGAGGTCCGACCGATGTTGCTCGAGGACTTCGCCGCGTCGACCGAGGAGCGCTTCGACATCATCGTCCTCAACGCGGTGATCGAACACGTCTACGACCCGAACTCGATGATCGCCGCGTGCGCGCAGCTCATCGCGCCCGGCGGCGTGCTGTACCTCGACGTCCCCAACGAGGACCACCTCCTCGCCGACGTCGCGGGCGCGGTGAATCGCGTACTCAATCGCCCTGGCGTCTTCAAGCTCGCGCCGACGTTCCCGCCGTACCACGTGTTCGGCTTCTCGCCGGGGTCGCTCACGATGCTCCTCGAGAAGCACGGGTTCGGCATCGAGCAGCTCGACGTGCGGAGCGCGACGAAGGTCCATTCGAGCGGCGGCGCGAAGGACAAGCTCGTCTCGCTCGCGGGGACGGCCGTGAACGTGATCGCGAACCGCATCGGTCGCGCGCACAACATGTTCGTCTGGGCGAGGCCCTCGAAGTGAAGCGCCTCCGCGTCGCCGCGCTCACGGGCGGGCGCGACAAACCTTCGTCGCGGTACCGGGTGCGCCAACACATCGAACCCCTCGCCGAACTCGGTGTCGATGTCCTCGAGGTGATGCCGGTGCTCGACAAACACTGGGACCTGATGTCGGTCGAGTGGCAGCAGAACTCGCCCACGCTGCGCAAGCCGGTGAAGGTCGCGCAGCACTTCATCAAGGCGGCGATCCGCGCGCCGGGGTTCGTCGAGAGTTGGCGCTCGGACATCACGTGGCTCCAGCGCGAGCTCCTCCCGGGGATGCCGAGTTGGGAGCCGGTCCTCAAGTCGCCGCGCGTGTTCGACGTGGACGACGCGATCTGGCATGCGCCGCCGGCGGGGGCGTTCACGAGCAAGAAGGTCGCGGCGTGGTCCGACGTGACGATCGTCGGCAACGTGTTCCTCGCGAACTGGTACGCGCCGTTCGCGAATCGCATCGAGATCATCCCGA
>JAUHYN010000252.1 GCA_030426505.1 bacterium
CGCGCTCCATCGCGACGAGCGGATCGTCGAGTGGGCGCGCGGGCGTCCCGTCTCCTCCCGGTGCGGCGTACGGTGAGACGAACACGCCGGTCGTAGCGTCGCCGTCGAAGCCGTCGCAGTTGAGGTCGACGCCGTCGCCGACGGGGTCCAATCGGGTCGGGTCCACCGTGATGTTGGGTTCGCAGACCTCGACGTCGTTGACACACGCCCACGTGCCTTCGCGACACGCGCCGAGGTTGTCCGTGAGACACGGGCTCCCCGCGCGCGGACACTGGTTGCACTCGAGCTTGCCGAACTGATCCTCGAGCGACGCGCAGCCCGCGGCGTTGATCACCGGATTGAAGTCGTAGCCCGGGCACATGTCCTTCCAGTAGGGGCACTCGTTCACGCAGCCCATGACGTAGTCGTCGTCGGTCGGCGTCGTGGTGTAGCGCGTCGCCGCGAAGCCGACGGCGCCGTTCGGGAGCGTCACCGTGGCCGACGCCGTCCCGGGGATGTCGCAGTCGACGCCGGCCTGCACGACGCCGTGCATGTCCGGCGTCTGGTGCGACTGGAGGCGGCAGAGGTTCGCGTCGAACGCGCCGACGAACGAAGTGCGGTGGAGCGCGCGGCGGCGCTCGTGCGTGACCGGCGGCGACGACGGGTTGTCGACGAACGCGACGCACTGGAACTGGCTGTGGTGACCCATGCCCGTCCACTGCGCGTACGGATCGTTGGGGACGTCGGCGTCGCAGTACGTGTGGATCGGGACGCCGTCCGCGTCGACCGTCGCGTTGACGATGCGCCCCGAGTCGGGATCGAGCTCGCCGTCGGTCATCGTGGTCGAGAACGGCGCGACGCAGGCGCCGGTCGGTTCGGCGCAGGTCCAGCGCGCGAAGTCGAAGCCGGCTTGGTCGAGCGCGCGGTCGTAGTCGCGGCGACGGCGGCGTGTGCAGTCGCTCCAGTAGTCGGAGGCCGTGTCGTAGTCGAACGGGAACCCGGCGTCGCAGCGGCGTCGCTCGGCGATCACGAACGCACCGTCGCCACCGTCCGCGTCGGCCTCGTACCAACCGCGGTGAAGCTCGACGAAGTAGCTGAACTGCCAGAACGCGTTCATCCACGCCTCCGTGGAGCCGGAGTTCTGGTTCTCTTCGATGTCGGCGATGTTGTTCGCGTTGAAGTCGCCGGACGCCGTCACGCAGGCCTTCGTGAGCGGGTTGAGCTCCACCGCGCTGAACACGCGCCCGTACGAAGGCATGAACTGATTCGTGTCGATGCGGTTCTGCTCGTCGGTGATGACACTCTCGAACAACCCGAGGCGCTCCGAGCCGAGGTTGAGCTCGCGGACGCGGACGTCGCGTCGTTCGCCGCGCTCGTTCTGGAGCGTGAAGCGATCGATCCACCGGACGTCGCACCGCGCGTTCTCGCGCAGCGCGATGTCCTGGTTGAGCACGAACTGACGCGCGGGGAACTGGACCCAGCCGTCGCCGTCGAGGTCACACGGCTTGGGCTGCAGCGCCGCGAACGAGGTGTCGTAGTAGTAGCCGTCCTGCGTCTCGCACAGACAGCGTTGGCCGGCCGTCGTGGGCCAGATGCGCCCGGTGGATCCCGTGACGCCCGCGCACGACGGGCACGCGACGCAGCCCTCGGCCTCCACGCTCCAGGCGGCGCCCATCTCGCCGGCCGGCGCGTCGAGCACGGCGCACGCTGGCGCGTCGACGCAGGTGGCCGGCCCGTTCGCGGAGAGCGCGAGGCAGACGCGCCCGTCCTTGCACTGCGCCGACGATGTGCAGGCACCCGCCGGCTGTACACACTGGCCCTGGCCGTTGGGGACGAAGTTGTTCTCGCTGTCGCAGTCGGTGCAGACCGCGAACGGTTCGCCTTCGCAGCGGCGCCCCTCCGCGAGGCAATCCAGCTCGGCGCACGTGCGCGTGGGCCTCACGCAGATCCCGTCCGTGTTGCACTCGAGATCGTCGGTACACTCGCCGCGGTCGCCGCAGGCGCAGCCGCGCAGCCCGGTCTCGCAGCCGCCGCACAGGCCGTCGCGGCAAGTGAGGGAGGCGTCGCACGTGCCGTCGCCGTTGCAAGGGCAGTTGCTCCGCCCCGAGATGCACGCCGCACACGTGCGCTCGTTGCTGCACGTGAAGCCGGGGTCGCACTCGCCGGCGACGGTGCAGGGGCAGTCGACGCGACCCGCCTCGCACGCGCCGTCGGCGCAGACGCCGTTGAGACACATCGAACCGTCCACGCACGCTTCGCTCGCGTTGCACGGGCAGCCCGCGGTCCCGGCGGGGCAGGTCGTGCAGGCGTCGCGCACGCAGGTCGACTGCCAGTTGCACGTCGCGTTCTCGTAGCAGCCGCACGCGGGGTCGCCGGTCACGCAGCACGCGCCGCCGCCGCCGCAGATCGACGCCGAGCCGTAGTCACGTTCGGCGCGACACTCGTCGTCCGAGACGCAGGGCAGACAGTGGGCGTCGAGGCAGACGTAGCCGTCCGCGAGGCAGTCGTCCGTGGTGGTGCATTCGAGCCGCTGTTCGGTCGATGTGCACGCGGCGAGGAGGCCGAGGAGAGCGATGCGGAGGTACTTCATCGTGATTGAGCCTTCGTGCTGGTGTCGGTCGTCGGGACGTGGAGCGGCTCGTCCGGTGGCCGGCTCCGGGGACTGGCGCGGAACTCGACGCGCCGGTTCGTGCCGCGGCCGTCGTCGCTCGCGTTGTCGCGGACGTTGCGCGTCTCACCCCAGCCGATCGCGGTGAGCTGGTCACCCGCGACGCCGCGACCGATGAGGTAGTTGCGGACGTGGTCGGCGCGCTCCTTCGATAGATCGCGGTTGTGGTTGGATGAGCCCGTGTCGTCGGCGTGGCCCTCGACCCACACGTGGACGCCGCGCGGCGCGGACCGGAGCGTCTGCGCGACGCGGTCGAGCGGGTAGTGATCGCGCGGGCCGATCCGCGTCGAGTCCGAGTCGAAGTAGACCACGACGTCTACGGCGAGGGGTTGGTCGAAGTCGGGGCAGCCGTCCTCGTCGCGGTCGCCGTCGATGTCTTCCGGATCCGTGCGGCACGCGTCGACGGCGTCGGCGATGCCGTCCTTGTCGTCGTCCTCGTCCGGGCAGCCGTCGCCGTCCTCGAAGCCGTCCCGATCCTCGGGGACGTTCGGGCAGCGATCGAGCGCGTCGACGATGCCGTCTCCGTCGTCGTCGACGTCGGGGCAGCCGTCCTCGTCTTCGTGTCCGTCGAAGTCTTCGGCGAGCTTTCGACACGCGTCGTCGGCGTCCGCGATCCCGTCGCCGTCTTCGTCGCCGTCGGTCGGTTGGGCGGGGGGAGGATCGTCCACGCGCGCGGTCGGGGAGGGCGGCGCCCCGATGCCATACGTGAGCGCCACGAACATGCGCCAGTCGGGGGTCTTCGGTTCGTCGATCAGGCCGACGCCCGCGCCCGCCACGAGCTGCGCGCCGAAGCCGGAAGCCTTGATGCCGCCGATCGCCTCGACCGCCATCGAACCGTCGACCTCGGCGACGAGGCCGAGGCGATCGAGCGGGCCGAGCGACGCCAACAGCGGCACGTCGACGCCCGCCGACCACAGCACCTCGTCCGCGACGTCGAGGCCGAGGATGTCGGTGGACTCCGCGCGCCACAGGTAGCCGAGGTTTCCGGCGACACGCAGTCCGAACGGCGTGACCCACTCGAGGATCGCGCGCGGGGCGAGCTTGAGGCCGCCGCCTTGGAAGCGATCGCGATCGCCGGTCGGCAGATCCAGATCGAACGACGTCGCCACGCCGATCGCGTGTCCGCCGAGGCCCTGCTCGATCCAGAGCACCTGCGCCTTCGTCACGAGGCGCACGTCACCGAGGCCGAACGACGACCGCACGGCGTCGGGGTGCGCGAGGCCCGAGAGGCGCTGCCCCTCTTGGCGCAGCACGAGCGGGAGGTCCGCGCCGACCTCGAGCCAGTCGAACACGCCGTACGTCGCGAGGACGTGCAGCACGCTGCGGTCGGTGACCACGCGACCGTTCACCGGGCGGTACGGCGGCGCGAGCGAAGCGGTGTCGCGGACCAGGATCGGATTGGAGGCGTAGCTGAACAGCGCGCCGGCGAAGAGGCTGCCTCGGCCGACGAGCCGCGCCGAGCTCGTCGCGAGGTAGTTCGTGGTGAGGTTGGTCGCCGGACGCAGCGCCTCCGCCTCGAACCCCCGATCCTGAGCGAACACGGGCGTCGCGGCGCAGGCGGCGGCCGCGGCGATTGCCAACACGAGACGCATGGGACCGATTTCGCACGCGTAGGAGAACGTGTCGATGAAGGAAAAGCGGCTACAGGGCACGTGCGGAAGTGCCCACATTTTCGTCAGAGGGGATGAGTGCTACGAGACGAGGTCGTGGTCCGTCGCAGCGCAACGTGTGCCGTCGCCGTGTTCGCATTCGTCGCTTGTAGCGGCGAGGAAGACCCGCCATCGGTGGTGCGGTTCGAGGCCTCCGCCGTCAGCGTCGCGCGCGGTCGACCCGTGAACCTCGAGTGGGAAGTGACCGGCGCCGACCACGTGACCGTCGTGGCCGAGCCCGACGAGACGCTCGTGTCGAGGAGCCCCGACGCCGCGGGATCCGTACTCACGCCTCCGGTGACGCGGACGCGAATGTTCCGGTTGGAGGCCGTGCGCGGCGACCTCGTGGCCCGCGCGGAGCTGTTGGTGACCGCGCTGGATCTCAACCGCGACGTCACGATCGAGTCGTTCACCGCCACGCCCGAGTCGGTCCCGCCCGGATCGCCGGCCACGCTCGAGTGGCGCCTGTCCGCGGCGACGGGCGGCAGCATCAGCACCGCGGCGGGCGGCGTGGTGGAGGCCGAGATCGCGGTCCCGAGCGGCACGCTCGACGTCACGCCGGACGTCACGACGACCTACACACTCAGCGCGCTCGGCGTGGGCGGCCCGGTCACGGAGTCGGTGACGGTCGTCGTCGAGCGGCCGACGATCGACGTCTTCCTCGCGACGCCCGACACCATCGACGAAGGGGACGCCGTCACGCTCTCTTGGGTGGCGCGCTTCGCGTCGAGCCTCGTCGTGCGCGACGCGGCGGGCACCGAGATCGTCTCGACCACCAACCCCGCGGACCAGTTCATGGTCTCTCCATTGGAATCCACCGAATATACGCTGGTCGCGACGGGGGACGGGGGCCTCGTGGATCGCGCGTCGGTACAGGTCTCGGTCGACAACGCCGCGATCGCGGAGGTCCGGAGCTTCACGGCGACCCCTGCGAACGTCGTCATCGGCGAGGTCGCGACGTTGTCCTGGGACGTGACGGGCGCGCGCAACGGGATCGAGATCGACGTCGGCGGCGACGTGCTCCTCGCGACTTCGAACCCGCGCGGCACGCTCGAGGTACGCCCCGCTGCGACGACCGAATACCGACTCACGGCGCTCGGGCAGACCGCGAACGACGCCGCGAGCACGACGGTCACCGTCGATCCCTCGCCGCCCGCGATCCTCTCGCTGCAGGCCTCGCCGAACCCGAGCGTCCTCGGCGCGAACGTGCGCGTCTCTTGGGTGACGCTCGGTGCCGACACCGTCACGCTCCGCCGCGGCGCGCAGACGATCGTCAACAGCACGAAGAACGTCGACACGGGCGCGGCCACGATCGTCGCCGACGCGGCGTCGATCGATCTGGAGCTCAGCGCGACGAACGCCGAGGGCACCGTCACGCGACCCGTCACGATCACCGCCTTCCCGCGGCCGACGATCGACACGTTCGACGTCGCCCCGCTCACGTTCAACCAGCAGGCCGACATCACGGTCGACTACGCGACGACTGACGGGACGCGCGTGGAGCTGCGGCTCTCCGGCGTCCCCGACGCGACGTTCGACACCACCGCGCTCTCGGGATCGCACACGGTGGAGATCAACCAGTCCACGCTGTTCGAGCTGATCGTCTCGAACCCCGCGGCGTCGGCGTCCCGCGCCGTCCTGGTCTCGGACACGGTCGGCAAGATCGAGCCCAACGACACCGCCGCCACCTCGGTCCAGTTCCCGGCCGGGGGTGGCAACACGAGTGGCGCCATCCAACCGGCGGGCGACATCGACTTCTATCGCGTCGCAGTGGTGGACGGCGGGAACGTGCGCGCCGAGCTCTCGGGCAGTGGTGGCTGCGCCACCGACACGTTCCTCGAGTTGCTCGGCCCGGACGGCTCGACCGTACTCGGGAGCGACGACGACGACGGCGACGGTGCGTGCTCGGCGATCGTCCCGGCGGACGACGCCTTCGCGACCGACCTCGCGGCCGGCAACTACTACCTGCGCGTCACCGCCGGAACGCCGGGGCTCACCGGTTCGTACACGATCAACGTCGTCGCCTCCGGTCCGTCGTGCGGAAACGGCATCCGCGAGGCGAGGGCGATGGAGCAGTGTGACGACGGCGCGGCGAACGGCCCGACCGGCGCGTGCTCGATGACTTGCCAGCGCAACGTCACGATCCTCTCCACGATCACCGCGCCATCGGCGCAGACCATCCCCGGATCGATCGCTTCGGCTACGGAAGAAGACGTCTACCGGATCGTCGTGACCGCGCCGTCGTTCCTGGTCGCGCGGACGTACGCGCCGTCGTCGCCCGACTGCGCCGCCGACACCCGCCTCGTCTTGTACGACGCGAACTTCGTGCGGCTCGGCGAGAACCAACAGACGCTCGTCGACACGTGTTCGATGATCCACCCGCTCTTCGACGCGTTCGCGTCGCTGTCGGCCGGCACGTACTACCTCGCCGTCGAAGAGGGGACGCGCTCCAACAGCATCGCCGCCTACCAGCTCCAGCTGGAGGTCGTGGGCGTCGGCTGCGGGAATGGCGTGATCGAGGCGACCGAGGCGTGCGACGATCACAACACCACGCCCGGCGACGGCTGCGACGCGTCCTGTCAGTTCGAGGGCCTCGTCGAGACGGAGCCCAACGCCCCGCGTACGAACGCCGAGCTCCTCGGCAGCGCCGTCCGCGCGCTGGGCCGGATCGATCCGGCGGGGGACAGCGACTTCTTCGCGGTCGATGTCCCGGCGGGGTGGAGCCTCGCGATCGACAGCTACGATCCCTACGGCACCTGCCGCAGCGACCTCGGCATGGTCGACGCCGAGGTCGTGCTCTACGACAGCAACGGCCTCCTGCTCGGGAGCGACGACAACTCCGGCACCGGGCGCTGCGCGCGCGTCGACCCGACGGAAGATCTCTACGCGCAGGTGCTCGCCGCGGGGCGCTACTACGTCGAGGTCCGGAACAACCTCGGCAACGAGACCGGCGACTATCGCGTCGACGTCCAACCCGTGATGCCGACGTGCGGCAACGGGATTCTCGAGACGAGCAACGGCGAGCAGTGCGACGACGGCAACGCCGCTGCGCAGGACGGCTGCGCTTCGTGCCAGTTCGAGCTGACCGCGACGACGACCGTGAGCGCGACCTTCGCGCTGTCGTTCCCCGCGGTGAACACTTCTCGCGTCGTCGCGGTGAGCCTCGCGTCGGCGGGATCGATCGCGGCGTCCTCCGCGCCGTGTACGTCGGTTCGCCTCGAACTCTTCGACGCCGCCGGCGCCGTATTCGAGATCCGCGAGCCAACGAGCAACACGACGTGCCCGACGTTCACGTCGCAGACGCTCGCGAGCGGCACGTACTACGTGCGCGCGACGTACATCCCCCTCGAGGAGACGAGCCCCGCGACCGGTTCCGCGAGCCTCGCGGTCACCGTGAATTGAGTCGAAGCGCCCGGCGCGATCACTCGCCGAGGTCCACGTCGCCCATCACCTCCGGCAGCTCGTCGTCGCCGACGTTCTCTTCGCTGCCGTAGCCGAGGCGGCCGCCTTCGCCGGAGCCCCAGCACATCAGGTGCCGGCCCTCGACGATCGCGCACGAGTGATCGCCGCCGGAGACGACTTCGATCGCGGCGGTGCCGAGGCCGACGTCGTCCGCGTCGCGCGGGGAGGGCGCGTAGGCCATGCGGCCGCTGCCGAGGCCGCCGTCGAACGGGTAGCCCCAGCAGCGCACGGCGCCGGTGTCGAACGTGACGCACGTGCGGAAGTTGCCGGCGGAGACCGCGACGACCGGCGCGTCGAGTTCGATGCGCGGGATGACGGCCTCGTTGTCGCCGATCGTGTCCGCGCTCGACGAGCCGAGCTCGCCGTAGCGGTTGAGGCCGAAGCACGCCACGCCGCCGTCCTCGAGGACCGCGCAGGTGTGCGAGGTACCGGCGGAGATCGCGACCGCGAGGCCGGGCAACGGGACGAGGCCGACGTCGCGCGGGGACTCGTCGTCGCCGACGTCGCCGACGAAGCCGTAGCCGAGGCGCCCGTCGTCGTTCTCGCCCCAGCACCGCACGGTGCCCTCGACCGACAGCGCGCAGGTGTGGCGCTCGCCCGCGACGATCGACACCACGTCCATACCGAGGTCGACCGCGCCGACGCGGTTCGGGGACTCGTCGTCGCCGATGTTCTCCACGTCGCCGTACCCGAGCCGGCCGTCCGCGCCCGCGCCGAAGCAACGCACGCGGCCGTCGTCGAGGAGCGCGCAGGTGTGAAGCTCGCCCGCCGCGAGTTGGACCGCCTGACCGCCGAGCGCGATCGTCGCGTCGCCGGGGGAGGCGTCGGCGCCGATGTCGTCCGTGGACGCGTTGCCGAGTTGCCCGAACGCGCCGACGCCGAAGCAGAGCACGTCGCCGGTGCCGGTCAGCGCGCAGGTGTGGTGGTGGCCGGCCGCGACATCGACGACGAAGCGCCCGCCGACGTCCACTCGGCTCGAGTCACGGGGGAGCTCGTCGTCGCCGATGGTGTCGGTGTGGCCCAGGCCGGTCTGGCCGCGCGGCGCCGCGCCCCAGCAGAACAGGTCGCCGGCCTTCGTCACCGCGCAGGTGTGTCGGCGCCCGAGGCCGACCGCGACGATCGGCGCGGGGACCGGCGCCGGCTCGACCGGCGGCGCGGGGAGCGTCGGCGCGAGGGCCGGCGTCGTCCTCGGCGCGGGGGTGCCGGACGCGATCTCGATCGCGGGCACCTCGGACTCGACCGCGGGGACGTAGCCGCCGGGCTCGAGCTCGAGCGCTTCGGTGCTGCACCCCACGGCGAGCGACAAGATCGGGAGGGCGAGGGCGGCGCGCATCACCCGGACGAATCGACGCGCGCGTCCGCACCCTGAACCGAGCGTCTCGAATCGGCGCAGGCGCGCGCGTGCTTTTCCACCCCCCCGATGTCGGTTGGTCGGGGGGGCCCACTTCCCTACAATCCGCCGCGTGAGATCGTCGGGTCGGCTCTTCCTCGCCGCGGCGGTCTCGATGACCGCCGCCCATACCGCAGCGTGTCACAAGCGCTGCAACTCCGGGTTCATCTCGCAGGGCGGCGTGTGCGTCTCGTACAGCGGCCTCGACGGCGGTACGCCGGTCGTCATGCCCGGCCGCGACGGCGGTCCCCCGCGCGACGCCGGCCCCGTC
>JAUHYN010000253.1 GCA_030426505.1 bacterium
ACAAGTACAAGGTCATCCAGACCTACGAACGCAAAGCTTGACTGGGGTTCGAAGATTCACGATAGGTAGCGCTTCCGAACGTCGGTGCCGTCGCCAAGTTGGTAAGGCATAGGTTTGCAAAACCTACATTCACCGGTTCGAGTCCGGTCGGCACCTTCGACGACTCCGCCCGGCGCGCCCCCGATGGCTCGCCGGGATTTTTGTTTCTGGGCCCCGCGGCCCCTCCGCGTCGCGCGATCCGAGGCGACGGAGTAGGATCCGCGCCGCGTGCTCTCCAAGCGCGACATGCAGTTCGTCCGCCTCGCGGGCAAGTGGCGCTGGCTGACGGCCGAGGAGGGCGAAGACGTCCTCTTCCTGGTCGAGAAGTTCGAGGGCAAGCTCGCGATCGAGGAGATCATCCGCCGCCGCAACTACCTGTCGGAGGCGGAGATCCAAGAGCTCGCGGCCGCGACCGACAAGGCGGTCGGCACCAAGTCCGCGGCGAAGTCCCGCGCGCACACCGTCGCGCGCCCCGCGATCCCGCGCGGGGGCCCCAGCGGCGACGTCACGATCATGGGCGGCCTCACCACGATCGGCCGCCCGCCGGTCGCCCCGGACGGCCGCCCCGATCCCACGCTCTTCGACAGCCCGTTCGCCACGATCCTCGACGGCGGCCCCGTGCTGCCGCCGGGCGGTGTGCCGGTGCGCGGGGTCGCGCCGAAGATCGATCCCGGCGCCTTCGACGACACCCCGGCCGAGACGAACCCCGAGCGCACGATCATCGCGCCGATGCCGGACGCCGTGCGCGAGGCGCGGCGGAGGCTCGAACAGGCGCAGGCCGAAAAGCGGGACGCGCGCCGTCGACCGGGCGAGGACAACACCGAGCCGGGCCGCGCGGAGCCCGGTCCGCTGGGGCGCGCGACGCGGATCCGGCAGCCGATGGAGGAGGAGGGGCCGACCGCGACGGATCTGTCGAAGGCCGAGCTCCTCGCCTTGGCGCAGGCGGATCTCGTGGTGCCGTCGGAGTACGACGGCGAGCCGGTCGAGCGCACCGTCTTCCAGCTCCGCACCGACTTCGACGAGCCGCCGACCTCGAACGAAGGCGAGCCGATGCCGCTCCCCGCGGACGCCCTCATCCCGATCGAGCCCGCGATCGTCGGCGTCCACCTCGAGGATCCGCTCGCCGACGATCCGCTCGCCGAGATCTCCGACGCCGCGATGCTGCACCCCGCGGCGCGCGAGACCTCCGAGCTCGAAGCCGCGACCGTGGACGGCGCGGACCTCGTCGACCTCGCCGAAGATCCGGACGCGGCTCAGCGGCTCCTCGGCGCGTTCGGGAGCTACACGTTGGAGCGCGTGGTCGCGCGCGGCGCGCGGTCGATCGTGTACGCCGGCGTGCAGACCGAGACCGGCTACCCCGTCGCGGTGAAGGTCCTGCTCGACGACGCGACGGCCGCGAGTCAGTTCGTCCGCGAGCGCGGTGACGACCTCCTCGCCGCCGCGCGGGTCTCTTCGCCGCACGTGGTGCGGGTCGTCGATGTCGGTCGCGTGGAGGCGCGCTTCTACGTCGCGCTCGACTACGTCGAAGGGTGGACGCTCGAAGAGAAGATCGCCGCCGGCGAGCGCCCGCCGATACTCGAGGCGCTCACGATCGCGCGCGATGTCGCGCGCGGACTCGCGGACGCGGAGGTGAGCGGGCTGGTCCACAAGGACGTGCGGCCGGGCAACGTCATCCTCGGCGAAGACGGAGCGCGCCTCACCGGCTTCGGCTTCGCGCGCGACACGATGGGCCTCGCCGGTTCGCCCGGCTACCTCGCGCCGGAGCGCTTCGCGGGCGCGCGGCCCTCGACCTCCGCGGACCTCTACGCGCTCGGCGTACTGCTGTTCCGGTTGCTCACCGGCGAGATGCCGTTCTCCGGCGACGACGCGCGCGCGATCGCGGCGGCCGCCGCGGCGTACGAGGCCTCCGACGTCCGGACCTATCACCCGGAGATCCCGCTCGAGGTCGCGCAGGTCGTCGCGGCGCTCCTCGCGCGCGATCCGAACGCCCGCGGCGGGACCGCGACGGCCGTCGCCGGGCACCTCGATCGCCTCACCTTCGACGTCGAAGCCGCGGGCCTCTTCGCGGCGGAGGCCGAGCGGGGGCCGCCGCCGATCAAACCGATCGCGATTCGCACCGTCCTCTACGCGGTGGGGTTGTTGGTGTTGTCGGTCGTGCTCCCGCTCGGCGTGACGGCGGTGGGGCTCGCGTTGTTCGGCGCGCTGTTCTCGATCGGCGCGACCACGCTGCTCGCCGCGATCGCTCTGATCCGCCGCGGCCAGATCCCGCTGACGATGTCGAGCGCGTGGCTGGTGCGCGCGGAGGAGGCGTTCGGCGCCGTCGGCACCGCGCTCCTCGTCGCGGGGTTCGTGGTGTCCTCGCCCGCGTTCCTCAACGTGTTCGTCTCGTTCCTCGCGGTGATCGTGTTGGTGTCGTGGGTGTTCGGGATCGTGCTCCGCCGCGCGGTCGCCGCCGCGCGCGAAGACGGCGGCGTGGGGCGCATGCTCGCGGTGCTCGGCGATCCCACGTTGACGCGGTGGCGCGTCGTCCACGCGCCGCTGCTCGCGGCGCTCACCTGCCTCGCGACGACGCGCTACCTGTTGATCGCGTACTTCGCCGCCGGCTGATTCACTTCGACACCGCCGCCCACGCGCTCGTGCCGTGGCAGTTGTCGCACGCGCCCGCGACGGTCGCGTGGGTCTGTGTACTCGGCGCGGCGTGGCAGAGATCGCAGGGCTGATCCTTCACGCGCTCGTGGGCGATCTGCGCGCCCTTCCAGCGCTCGAGCCCGTGGCAGAGATCGCAACTGACGGCGTCGGTGCGCGCGTGGTTCTCGCGCACCGCGCGGTGGCAGCGTGCGCAGTCCGCCCGCGCATCGGTCGGGACCACGGTATGGGAGAACTTCGCGTCCGGCGCCTCGGTCCACGGCGCGTGCTCGACGTGGCACTGGCTACACTCGTACGCGCGGAGCGCAGCGTGGAACCGCACCGGCATCGCGGGCCCGTCGCGCGGCGGCGTCCCCGTCGCGAGATCGCCGTGACACCCGGGACCCAGACACCGACTCCCCGGCGTACCCACGAAGGGGACATGGCAATCGAGACAATCCGCGAGCCGCGCGGCGCCGACCCGCGCGTCGTGTCGCCCGGGGCGCCCGATGAGGACCGCCTCGGGGGTGGTGTACGCCCACCACAGCATCGCGGCCGACAGACCGATCGCGAGGAGCGTGGTCCCGAGCGTGAAGAGCAGCGGCCGCTCACGTCTCTTGGTTCGGTCGTCGCGCATCGCGGGGCGGGGGCCGATGGGAGTTCAACCTCGAAATCGGGTCGGGAGGAAGGGCCCCACGCGAATGCGCCTTCGGACGCCCGGTGGCCGCGCCCTCGGGCGCCTCGCGGGGTTTGCGAGTGGAGACCTCGCTCGCCATCTTTGTTACGATCACCGTTCGTGGACGCAGGGGCACGGTCTTTGCTGCAAATGTCGGTGATGGTCCGCCTTGGGAGGGCGCTGCTGACGGGCGTCGCCGTGTTCGGCGCTGGATGTGGCCAAATCACGTTCGGAGGTCCCCTGGAAGGGGGCGACCGTGATGGTGGCGTCGTCCGGGACGGCGGACCGCCGCCCCGGGACGCGGGGACTCGAGACACCGGGCCGATGGGCGATGCCGGGTGCATGCCGCACACGCTCCCCGGGATGCCGGAGTCGTGGCCGTGGGAGTCGTCGCGTGAGGCGATCGACGGGCTCTTCCTCCAGGAATTCGCGAACAACGGGTGCTTCGAGTGCCACGCCTCGACGGCGCAGACGGCGCAGGTCGTGTTCCCGCGCGTGGCGCCGCCCGGCCCGCTCATGCCGCCGTACGACACCGAGTACGAGCAGGCAAAGAACAACCTGTGGGCGGTACTCACGACCTCGGAGCCGGCCACGTTCGACACCGCGAACCCGGTCGGTCGCCTCTGGTTCCACCACCCGAACTTCGTCGTGATGAACGGCGAGGACAACGATCCCATTTATGACCGCGACGAGCAGGGGACGCTCGTGACGCGCATGAACCGGCTCCTGCTCCGCGCGCAGGCCTGCAACAACACCAAGTACGCCCAGATGCCGGCCGACGCTGGCCCTAACTGCGGCGACGGCACCGGCGGCGGACCGCGGGACGCCGGCCCGATGACCGAGAGCGACGGCGGGGGCGTGGACGGCGGCGCCGTCGACGCGGGCGGCGGCGGCGGTGGTGGCGAGTCCACGGGCCTCTGCTATTGCGAGCTCGGGGATCTGGGCTACACCCCCGACCTGCTGTTGTACTGCGCGGAGTGACGATGCGGATGCGGTGGTCGATCCTCTTCGCTTGTGCGGTCGCGCTCGTGTCGAGCGAGGCGGTCGCGAAGGGCAAGGGCTGCCGCTCCAAGGGCAAGCGCCCCGAGGTCTTCGTCGAGGGCAAGACGCCCGTGCGGCGCGGCCCCGGCCTCAACTACGCGGTCGCGAGCTTCCTCGAGCGCGGCAAGTGCGCGCCGTACCAAGAGGTGTCGCTCGACAAGGCGTGGGTGCTCGTCGACGTCGAAGGGAAGCTCGGTTGGGTCCCGACCTCGCGCCTCGCTGCGAAGAGCCGCGAACGGATCTCGGGCGTGAAGGTCGAGTCGGCGCCGGTCGGTTCGGCGCAGTCGCGCGCGTACGCCGACGTCACCAAACAGACCGTGATGCTCGAGCGCCCGGATCCGCGCTCGCCCGCACGGCGCGTGCTCCCGCAGGGCCTCAAGGTGCTGCCGCTGGCGAAGACCGAGGACGGCCTCTGGGTCCACATCCGCGACGAGCGCGGCGACCTCGGCTGGATCCCGACCAACGACCTCGCGGCGGGCGGCCTCGCGGAGCTCCCGAACGCGGACGTCACGACGGTGGCGACCTCCTCCACGGCGATGGGCGACTCGACGTTCACCGCGTCGACCTCCTCGCCGCCGCGCGAGACCCCGACCACGCTCGCGATCGACGCGTCGGTCTTCGGCGCCGCGTTGCTCCCGCTGCACAGCCTCCAGAGCAACGGCGAAGCGGCGACGCGTCGCTACGACGTCAGCGCGTTCGCGCCGGGCACCGGCATCGACGTCACCTTCTCCCAGCTCGGGCCGCTCGCCGTGCGCGCGACGTACCTCGTTGCGTTCCTCGTCGGCGTCTCGCCGGAAGCGAACCCGAACATCGGCGTGGGCGGGCTCTCCCAGGACGCGAGCGTCTCGATCGGCCTGCCGGTCGACGTCGGCGCGGGGCGCATCACGCCGTCGGTCGGCTACGCGCTCGGCATCTTCGACTTCGACGCGCTCCTCCCCGGACAAGCCGGCATCACGTTCATCTCCACGCAGACCCACGCCGGCACCGCCGGAGCGCGCGCCCACTACTACGCGACGCGCGACTTGAGGCTCGAAGGCGACGCGAACGTCCTCGTCGGCGTGACCTCCGAAGGCCCGCTCACGCTCGGTGACGCGGGGCTCACCTTCGGCGGCATCGCGTACGCCGGCGCGACGTACTTCCTCAGCGACACGCTCGCGCTCACCGCGCGCTACGCGCTGAACTACCGGACCACGAGCTACTCGGGGGTCGGCACGCTGGACCCGACGATCAACGACGCTTCGCTCGTCGACTTCACGCACGGCGCGCTGATCGGCATGAGCTTCGCGTTCGTCCCCTGACCGAAGCGCAACCGATGCGGTCTGATCCACCTTGGATCGGGACCGACACGTATTCGCGGCATTCCGAGACGGGCGGGGCCTCATTCGGGCCGTGCCCTCCAACCTCCCGGTCACAGGCCGAAGCCTGTCCTGCGTGTGCGTCCTACCCGGCCACGCGCCGCGAAGGAGGTGTCTTCAATGGCGGCACGCGAACGTACACGCCCGATCGTCCTCGTCGTCGACGACGACAAGTTGATGCGCGCGCTGGCGCACGACGCGCTCGACGGTGAGTTCGACGTCGTTGAAGCCGCCGACGGGATCGAGGCGCTGCAGGCGTTCGAAGACTTCTGGCCCGACCTCGTCTTGCTCGATGTCGTGATGCCGAAGGTGGACGGGTTCGAGGCGTGCCGCGAGCTGCGCCGCCGTGAGGGCGGTGACTTTACGCCGGTGCTCATGACGACCGGGCTCGGGAACTACGAAGCGATCGACCGCGCGTACGAGGCGGGCGCCACCGACTTCGTCACGAAGCCGATCAACTACGGCGTCCTCGGTCGGCGCCTGATGTACATGCTGCGTGCGCGCCGCGCGCTCGACGAGCTCCGTCGCCACGAGCAGTGGTTGATGAACGGACAGCGCGTCGCGCGCCTCGGATATTTCGAGTGGACCGAAGGCGAGAAGACGCTCGAGCTCACGCCGTCGACCGCGCAACTCATCGGGCGCGCCGAGTCCGACGTGCGCATCCCGCTCGACGAGTTCCTGCGCTTGGTCGTCTCCGACGACCGCCCGCAGCTCGCCGATCACTTGTGGGAGGCGTCGCGATCGCGGACCACGATCAAGATCGAGGTCCGCATCAAGACCGGTGAGTCGACGCGGTATCTCTCCATCCGCGCGGAGCCCTCCTTCGACGCGACCTCGCGCTCGTGGCGACACCTCGGCGCGATGCAGGACGTCACCGACTGGCGACGCAGCGAAGAGCGCATCCGTCACCTTGCGAGCTTCGACGCCGTCACGGGACTCCCGAATCGGCGGACGTTCTCCAAGCTCGTCTCCGCGACGCTGCGACACAGCGCGAACGAGCCCCACGTGTTGTTGTGCGCGCGCATCACGAACCTCGCCGACGCAGGACAGACGTACGGCCCCGTCTCGATCGACGACGTGATGCAGAGGCTCGCGCGCCGCGCGTCGGAAGAAGACGAGTCCGTGGCGCACCTCGGCCGACTCGGCGCCGACATGATCGGTGTCTTCTGCACGGGCGGCGCGGGCGACGCGGAGGCGGCGCAGTTGGCGCAGTCACTCGCGAAGCGCCTCGAGGTTCGGACGCAGGTCGAGGGCGGCGAGGTGTGGCCAACGGTCGACATCGGGATCGCGCGCGCCCCGCAGGACGGGACGCACGCCGAGGTCCTCGTCCCGCGGGCGATTGCGGCGGCCGGTGAGTCGAAGGTGCGCACTGGGTTGTCGCACGCGTTCTACGAGCCCGAGCTGGACGATCGCCTCAAGCAACGCGTCGCCGTGGAGACCGCGATGCGCAAGGCGATCGGCACGGATCAGTTCCGGCTCGTGTTCCAACCCAAGGTCGACGTTCGAACCGGGCGCGCGCGCGGCGCCGAAGCGCTCCTGCGGTGGACCTCACCCGAGTACGGGTTCATCGGTCCGGATCAATTCATACCGATCGCGGAGGCGTCCGGGTTGATCGTCCCGCTGAGTGAGTGGGTCTTCGAGAACGCGTGTACCCAGGCGCGCTCCCTGGCGCGCCTCGTCCGCGAGGACGTGTCGGTCGCGGTGAATGCGTCGGCGAAGCACTTCGTCCACCCGAAGTTCATCGCGAGCGTCGAGCGGGCGCTCGACGTGTCGGGGCTGTCGCCGCGCCTCCTGCAGATCGAGCTGACGGAGAGCGCGCTGATGAGTGACGTGGAATTCTGCGTGCAGCGCCTCGAAGCGCTCCGCGCGCTGGGCGTGACGATCGCCCTGGACGACTTCGGGACGGGCTACTCGTCGCTCGCCTACCTGCACCAGTTCCCGATCGACACGCTCAAGATCGACCGCTCGTTCGTCTCGCGGATCTTCTCCTCGAAGGACGGCGGCCCGATCGTCTCCACGATCATCAAGCTCGCGCAGACGCTCGATCTGTCGGTGGTGGCGGAGGGCGTCGAGCAGCAGTCGGAGGTCGACTTCCTCGAGAAGCTCGGGTGCGACCAAATCCAGGGCTACTTCTACAGCAAGCCGCTCCCGCCGGCGGAGTTCGCCGCGTGGCTGGACGCGCAGCGGAAGCCACTCGCGATGAGTGTGTGAGCCTAATTCGAGAGCTTCTTCGCGAGCTCGTGGTACTCGGGCACGAAGATCTCGATCTTCTGTTCGCCGCGGAGGGCGTCGAGGCGCTTGCGGATCTCCTGGCGGATGACCGTGCCGAAGACGTTCTGGATGATCTCTTCGCGCCGCTCCTCGAACGGGATCAGGCGGGTCTCGCGGCGCTTGCCGACCTTCAGGATCTGGAACCCACGCGCGTCCTCGTAGAGCGGGAGCACCTCGCCCGGCTTGCCGGCGTAGACGGCCTTCGTGAAGGTCTCGTTGAACTGCTTCTCGCCGACGTACCCGATGAAGCCGCCCTCGTTGCGCTTGCCGCCTTCGGAGTGGGTGCGCGCGAGGTTCTCGAAGTTGTCCGGGTCCTTCTTGGCTTCCTTGTGGATGCGCTCGGCGCGCGCGCGCGCAGCGTCGCGTGAGCGCTGCTCCATGCCGCGCGGCGCCTTGATCACGACGCGCCAGGTCGCGACGCCGCCGCGCTCCGTGAAGTCACGCTCGTGCTTCTTGTAGTACTCGCGCGCCGCATCTTCGACTTGCTTCTCCGCTTCGACGCGGACCTTCGCGACGATGCCGCGGCGACGGACGGCCTCGACGGCGTCGATCTTGCGCTGCCGCTCGTCCTTGCCGGCGCGGAGGAGGAACGTCTTGAACGCGGGGTTCGCTTCCATGCGCGCCTCGAGCTCGCTGAGGAACAGGTCGACCTCACGCGGATCCACTTCGACGCCGAGCTTCTCCGCGAGGATGATCTCGAGCTTGTCGTCGATCAGATCGTCGAGCGCACCGTCGAGGACGTCGTAGCGATTGAGCCCCTGCGGGAGCCCGTTCGAGAGCAGCGTGACCTGCGTGTTCCTCAGGCGGTTCTCGAGGTCGGACTTCTCGATGCGCAGGTCGTTCACCTTGGCGACCACGTCACCGGTGATCTCGGGCATCTTGAACAGGCTCTTCAAACCGACCGCGACCGACGAGGTGTCGTGATCCGCCGGCATGCTCGACGCGCTCGCCGGCTGATCCGGCTGCGCCTCCGCCGTCGGCTCCGGCGCCTTCTTCTCTTCGGGTTTCGGGCACCCGGCCACCGCCGCCGTCGCCAGCCCGAGGGCAGCCACCAAGGCCCATCGCTCCTGCTTCATGCGGCGAATCACACCACCCGGACCGGCCCGAGGCAACTTCGCCGCCCCGGCCCCGTACGTTCGCTATTGCCCTGAAAGGACGCCCTTGCTATGCCCCGACGTCGTTCGTTTGCAGGTATAGCTCAGCTGGATAGAGCGCTGGCCTCCGAAGCCAGAGGCCTCAGGTTCGAATCCTGATACCTGCGTCCTGAACCCCGAAATCTCGGGGTTGATCCGTCGGACATCCGTCGTACCGCGCACTCCGCATCGGTCGGACGTACGCCGTCAAACCCCGGATCCCCGTGCTAGTCGTCACGGGCTTTGTTCT
>JAUHYN010001396.1 GCA_030426505.1 bacterium
CTCCCTCGACAAGAGCAAGATGGAGATGATGGTCGGCACCGTCGCGTACATGCCGCCCGAACAGGCCGGCGGCGCGCCGAGCTCGAAGGCCGGCGACTGGTACAGCGTGGGCGTGATGCTCTACCGCGCGCTCACCGGGCACCTCCCGTTCACCGGCACGCTCTACCAGGTCGTCTACGACAAGCAGCAACGCGAGCCGCCGCTCGCGAGCGAGCTGGCGAGCGAGCTCCCGCGCGACCTCGTGCAGCTCGCCGCGGATCTGTTGCGCACGGATCCGAACCAGCGCCCCGAGGGCCGCGAGGTCCTCCAGCGCCTCGGCGGCACCGCGCCCAGCCACGCGACCCCCGCGTTCACGCGGCTCGCCGCGGACCCGACGCCGCGCCTCGTGGGGCGCGAGCGGCACGCCGATGCGCTCGAGCGATCGTTTCAACGCCTCGCGCGCGGCCGCCCGGTCGTCGTCCACGTGTCGGGCGCCGCCGGCATCGGCAAGACCGCGCTCGTGCGCAGCTTCCTCGAACAGCTCCGCGACCGCGGGCGCGCACACGTCTTCGCGGGGCGCTGCTACGAACACGAGCTCGTCCCGTTCAAGGCGCTCGACGCCCTCGTCGACGCAATCAGCCGCGCGCTGCGACGGCGCAGCGACGACGAAGTGAAGTCGCTCCTCCCCTCGGACACCGTCGCGCTCGCGCGCATCTTCCCGGTGCTCAACCGCGTGGACGTCGTTCACCGCATCTCGTCGGAGCAGACCGCCGCGCCGGATCCGACGGAGCTCCGGTTGCGCGCGTTCGACGCGTTCCGCGAGCTCCTCACCGGATTCGCCGGGGAGCGCCCCGTCGTGTTGTTCCTCGACGACCTCCACTTCGGGGACACGGACAGCGCCGAGCTCCTGACAGATCTGTTGCGCCCGCCGAGCGCGCCGCCGCTGCTGTTGATCGCGGCGTACCGCACGGACGACCGGGACGCGAACAAGCTCCTGCGGGTCCTCCGCACGCCGACGGTCGAGGGTGCGTTCGAGGTCGACGAGCTCCGCGTGGGCCCGCTCGAGCCGAGCGCCGCGGAAGACCTCGCGCGCGCGATGCTCACCGAACCGGATCCGGCGCGCTCCGACGACGTCGCCTCCGTGCGCGCCACCGTCCCCGCCCTCGAGGTCAGCGAACTCGCGCGCCGCGCGAAGACGATCGCGGACGAGTCGCACGGCAACCCGCTATTCATCTTCGAGCTCGCGCGCCACGCGCTCGCCGAGCGACCGGACTCCGTGAAGGAGCCGTCGGTGAAGCCGCGGCTCACGCTGGACGAGGCCGTCCACAAGCGCGTCGCGGGGTTGCCGATCGAGGCGCGCCGCCTGCTCGAGATCCTCGCGGTCGCCGGACGCCCGCTCCCGCGCGAGATCGCGAACCGCGCAGCGGGCCTCGACCCGCGCGACTACGCGGCGCCCGCGCTCCTCGTTACGCAGCACCTCGCGCGCACCCGCCCGACCGCCGCGGGGGACGAGATCGAGTGCTACCACGATCGCATTCGGCTCTCGGTGCGCGAGCGCCTCCCGGCCGACGAACTGAAGAACCGTCACCTCGCGATCGCTGACGCGTACGGCGTCGACGAAGACGTGGATCCGACCTTCGTCGTGCAGCACCTCGAACAGTCGGGGAAGAGCGACGAGGCCGCCGAAGCCGCGCGTCGCGCGGCGGGGCGTTCGTACGACGCCCTCGCCTTCGAGCAGGCAGCCGCGCTGACGAGCAAAGCGATCGAGCTGTCTTCGAACGACAAGTCTCGCTACGAGCTCTTCAAGGAACACGCGAAGGCGCTCGAACACGCCGGCCGCCCGGACGCGGCGGAGGCGTACCTCGAGACCGCCGCCGAGGCGCCGTCGCGGACGCACGAGCTCGAGATGAAGCGCCGCGCCGCGGAGCAGTTCCTCCGGTCGGGGCGCGTCA
>JAUHYN010000254.1 GCA_030426505.1 bacterium
GCGAGGTGCGCTCGACCGGGGTCCCGCGCGCGGCTTGCGCGTAACAGCCCCCCAACGCGAGCGGCACCGTGACGATCGCGTGGGTCATCGCTTCGCGCGCCTGGTGGCCGAGGAAGCGCGGCTCGAACAACGGCTCGAGCGTCGGGAGGAAGATGCCGGTCAACACCCCGAAGGTGACCAGCGCGATCGTGAACGGGCGCGACGACGGGCGGTCTGCGCTCTCGCGGAAGATCCACCGGTGCAACCCCACCGCCCACCACGCCATGAGGAGCAGCCCGAATCGCGAGAGGAGGTGGTAGCGCCAGTGCGCGCCCCAGTCGGCGGGCGCGCCGGGGCGTGTGTAGAGTTGGACGAGGTTCTTGCCGAGGCCCTCGAAGCCGACCTTCATCGCGGAGCCCGCGACGATCACCGCCACGACCAAAACCCACGCGACGAGCATCGGCGTCGCGTTCGTGCGCGCCGACGGGCGACCGTGCGCGATCATCGCGCCCGCCACCGCGACGCCGAGGACGAGATCGCCGGGGAGTTCGCGCGCGGCGTGATCGAAGTAGAGGAGGGTGTCGAGGAGGGTCTTGTCGCCGGACTCGTGTGCGATCTGGAGCCACGCCCACGCGTGGCCGGTGTCGATCGCGATCGCGACGTAGCTGACGACGAGGACGAGCGCGGGGAGCCCGAAGAAGAGCGCTCGCTCGAGGGTGGTCCGCGCGGCCGTCACCGATCGAATCGGTAGCAGCGATCGGAGCGCCGCGCCATGGCGGGATCAGATGCCGGTGCGGCAGATGGCTTCGATCGTGACGGAGGTGTTGTCGTCCTCGATGCACTCGTTGTTGGCGCCGTTGCCCATGCCGTCGTCGTCGACCACGGCGTAGACGTCGAATGCGTACTGCGCGCCGAAACCGCTGAGGCGGATCTCGATCGGCGCGGCGGCGCCGGGGGCGATCGCGGCGGAGGTCGTGCCGGCGCCGAGGAAGTTGCCGCCCTCGTCGTACAGCGCGACGGAGACGCCCGCGCCGACGCCGAGGCAGCCCTCGTTCACGACGAACGCCGAGAACGCGAGGTCGGGGCAGGCGAAGCGATCGATCGACGGCTCCACCACCCGGAGGTTCGGCGCACAGAACGTGTCGCGCTCGCCCTGTGCGTTGCGGCGGTAGCTGTTGAACGAACGCCAGCTCGGCACTTCGACCGTCGGGAGCTCGCCGAGGAGGCCCACGTTCGTGATGTGGTAGGCGTGCTGATTCCAGACCGGGCGGGTGGCGACCCAGTTGTCGAGCGCGTCGCGCCACACCTCGATGCCGGCGTCGCCGACGAGCATTGGGTCGAGGAAGTTCGCCTCGTTGCTGGTCGAGAAGACGATCTCGGATTTGAAGTCGCCGTCCACGTCCGCGATGACGGGGTACTCGGTGCGCGTGCGCGAGGAGGAGAGATCGCGGAAGAGGATCTCGTCGTCGTTCATCACGCCGTCGCACCCCGCGCCCGGCGGGGTCTGGAGGCAGTCCGGTTCGACGCCAGGATAGATGCGGACGTACTCCTCGTCGTTGTAGACGACCTCGTTCCGGCCATCGCCGTCGAAGTCGAACACCGACGAACCGGTGCGCGAGGAGGAGTCGTCTTCGGTCGGCGCCTGCCAAAGGAGCGTCAGTGCGTCCTTGGCGAAGCGCATCACCACGTAGTTGCTCGCGCCGGCCGTCCCGATGTCCGGCGTTCCGTCGCCGTCGAAGTCTGCGATGTTCGGCGCGCCGCCCTGGCCGCCGCCGGGGATCGCGAGCTGCGCGCGCACCGCGGCGGTCTGGCCGGCGAGCACGTAGACGGTGCCGCTCGCGACCAGCACGATCTCCGGCGCCATGTCGCCGTCGAGGTCGGCGATGCCGCAGTACCCGTCGGGCGTGGGGGCGGAGACGCGCTCGGCCCCCGCGAAGTCGTTCCCAGCGATCGTGCCCGTGAACTCGTAGATCGTGTTGCCGGCGATCAGCTCGGCGCGATCGTCACCGTCGAGATCCGCGACGCAGGAGATCGGGCCCTGGCCCGCGTAGCCTTGGCCGACCGCACCCTCGAAGCGCAAGCGGCCCTGCGCGTCGAACACGGCGGCGCCGAAGACGATCTCTGCGTTACCCTCGCCGTCGAGGTTCGCGAGCGTGACCGAACCGCTGCCCTCCGGTCCGGTGAAGGTGTCCGAGGTCCAGCGCGGCGCGCCGTTCGCCTCGAACGCGAGGACTTGTTTGCCGGGGCTGGTCACGTAGATCTCGACCGCGCCGTCGCCGTCCACGTCGCCGATCGCCGGGTTCGCGGTCGCGTCGGTTCGGTAGGAGGTCGAGGTCACGGTCCAGACCTTCGCGCCGTTGTCACCGCGGATCGCGCGCAGCACCCCGTCCGTCGTGAAGGCGCTGTCGCGGAACGTGTTGAAGACGATCTCCGGGACGCAGTCGCCGTCGAGGTCCGTGACCATCGGAATCGACGTCGCCTGGTAGTGGTCGGGCATGTCGTCCGCCGCCGGTTCGATGTGCGGCCAGGTCGGCGTACACGTCCCGCCGGTGCAGGTCTCCGCGGTCTGGCACTCCATCGCGGTCGTGCAGGTTCGGTTGCGGCGCCGGCCCCACGTGAACAGCGGTCGCGGATCGAACGCGCCGACCTCCGGGATGTACTGGCAGGTCTCGTCGCTCTGGCGCGGGACGCAGAAGCCGAGCCCCGGATCGCACACCTGCCCCATCGGGCACGAGGTCTCGTCCGGTCGCGTCGCGCAGCCCGCGGCCGTACACGGGTCGCCGGGCGTGACGCACGCGCCGAGGTAGCAGAGGTCGCCGGCCGCGCAGCACTCGCCCATCGGTCCGCAGGCCGGTTCGCCGCCACCGCAATCCAACTTGCAGAAGCCCTGGTCGCAGACCTCCGTGTCACCGCAGCAGGCCGAACCGCAGACCTTCGCGGGCCCGCAGCAGGTGGTGCCGCCGAGGCACATCTCGCCGCTGTCGCAGCACGCGTTCGAGGCGCCGCACGTCACGTTGGGGCAGCCCGCCGTGCAGGCGCCGGCCACGCACTGTTCGCCCGAGTCGCAGCACAGGCCGTCGCAGACGTCGGTGGTGCAGGCGGCTTCGTCGATGCAAGTCCCGTCGATGTCGCAGACCTCGCCGGTCGCGCAGCAGCCGCCGCCGCACGCGACCTCGGCGCCGCAGTCGGGGCCGCCGTCGCGGGTCGGGTCTACCGTCCCGCCGTCGCCGCAGTCGCAGCCGGAGAGGACGACGAGGGCCAACGCGCAGAACAGTCGCCGCATACTCGCCCCACCATACTCTGAATCCTCGCGCGCTGGTGTCCCGACGTTCGTCGATGGGTCAGACCGCGGTCGCGGCCCACGCGGTGAGGGTGTCGGTGGCGGAGTCTTCGAGCTTGGCGGTCGCGAACGGGTCGCCGCGGGTCGGGCCGCGGTTGACGATGACGATCGGCTTTTTGGCCGCGTGGGCGCGGCGCACGAAGCGCAGGCCCGAGAACACCGCGAGCGAGCTGCCGACCACGAGGAGCGCGTCGCTCGCGTCCACGAGGGCGTAGGCGTCTTCCACACGCGGGCGCGGGACGCTCCCTCCGAAGAAGACGACGTCCGGTTTGAGGACGCCCTCGCACGCGAGGCAGCCGGGGACGACGAAGCTCGCGAGATCGGCGACGTCGGCGTCGCCGTCCGGTGCGTGGACCGGCGCGGCGCGGGCGGCGTACGGATTCAAGTGGAGCAAGCGAGCTTGCAGCGTGTCGCGCGGTTCGAGCGCGCCGCAGCCGAGGCAGGTGACGTCGGCGAGTGCGCCGTGCAGCTCGATGACGCGCTGGCTCCCGGCGCGTTGGTGGAGGCCGTCGACGTTCTGGGTGATCACGCCGGTGAGGCGCCCCGCGCGCTCGAGCGCGGCGAGCGCCTCGTGACCGCCGTTGGGGCGCGCGTCGCGGATGCGCGGCCAGCCGACGAGGCTCCGCGCCCAGTAGCGGCGGCGCGCCTCGGCGTCTTCGACGAACGTCTTGTGCTGCATCGGCTGTCGCACGCGCTCGCGGGTGGTGGGGCCGCGGTAGTCCGGGATGCCGGAGTCGGTGCTGATTCCGGCGCCCGTGAGGACGGCGACGCGGCCCTCGAGGAGCTGTTCGAGTCCAGCCACGACGCGCCGATGATAGCGCGCGCGGACGCGGATGGGCTGTGCGGGATCCTCCGGAGCTCCGGTCGTGCGTCGGCCGCGCCTGTGGCAACCTCTCGGATCGCATCGTCCATGGAGTAGCTCAGCAGCAGAGCACCCGGAGGGCTCGGCTTCCTCGCGAGCGCGCTCGAGAGCGGCGCGTATCGCGTGGAAGTCCCGGAGGACGGTGCGGCGCTGGTGGTGGCCTGGTTGTTCGCGCGGGGCGACGACGAGGCGGCGCTCGATCTCGTGGAGGCGCTGCGGCCCTGGATGTCGCGGCTGCGCTTCTATCCGAGCTTCACGAAGGACCCGCGCCCGTCGGGCGCGACGGTGCGCGTGGCGTCGGTCGGTGACGTGGTCGAGGTGTTGGATCGCAAGGTTCAGCGTCGCGACATCGTGACGATGCAGGAGTGCTGTGGCCGTTGGGCGCCGCTGTACGATCGGCTCGTCGCGCTGTGGTGCGCGACGGTCGAGGGCGCGTTGCCGACCGTCGTCGAGGGCGCGGTCGTCGGTGGGTGGCCGTGCCGGAGCTGGCCGGCGGATTGGTCGGCGCGCAGAGCGGAGTGGATCGCGGACTACGAGCGGACCCGCTCGGAGACTTCGTACGTCGGTCGCTACGACGACGTCCGGAGCAACTTCCACCGGCTTCGTGCGGCGCTCGAGCGCTGCGAAGGGGACAGCGCGGCGTTGACGGGGCGGGACGTCGGGTGGGTTCGGCGCGCGCTCGCGAACACGATCACGAAGCACGGCGCGCCGGGCTCTCCGTCGCGCGTTCAGCTGCGCGACGAACAGGCGCGCGTGGCTTCGGCGCCGCTGCACCAGGGGTACGTCGACGTGTTGGTCGCGCGGTTGCGACGGTACCCGACGGACGGTGGGTTGGCGTCGGTCGAGCCGTTGAACGTGGCGATCGACGCGAGCGAGGACGAGCGCCTCGCGGGGCGGGCGGTGCCCGAGCACCTGGCCAGCAAGGCGCGCCGCGCGTTGGAGCGGCCGATCGAGGTGCTGGTCGACGAGGGCGTGATTCGGTCGGCGGAGGTGATGGCGTTGGTGCTCCCGCAGATCACCGCGCAGATCGCAGCGGCGGGGATCGAGGACGCCGCGCTGCGTACTTTGTTCGAGCGGATCTACGGCGCGTTTCGGAGCCGGCGCTCGCTGTTGTTGGTCAATCTCGAGCACCAGGTGCGGCTCGACGAGCTCCCGTGGGTGCAGGCGCTCGCGGCGTACCGGAGATCGAACATCGGCGCGGCGACGTTGGCGCGGCAGACCATCGAGCAGGTCGTGCCCCTCGCGTTGGACGCGTTCCCGCAGACGATCCTCCCGAATCGCTTCGTTCGTGAGTTGTCGACGCTGTGCGGGCAGGCGGGGCGTGACGTGCCGTTGCTCGAGGAGCTCGCGGCGGACATCTTCATGGGGACGTTCACGAAGAAGTGGCTCGAAGCCGCGAAGCGAGCGGCGCGCGTGATGTCGGGGTCGCTGTACGGGCGCTACTACGATCTGTTCGACGCCGACGCACTCGGCGACGCGGTGGCCTCGGGGTACGGGGTCGAGGTCGCGCAGGACTTCGCGGCGCTGTGTGGGAAGCGCGCCGAGGAGGTCCACGTCGGTGGGGACGCGAGCTGGGTCGCGGGCAACGGCGCGATCATCGAGCAGAGTCAGATCCTCACCACGCACAACCTCGCGGCCGTGACGTTCGAGCTGGGGCTCGAGGCCCGGGTTCGGGCGATGGCGCCTCGGTTGGCGACGGAGTGCTTCACGTGGCTCGTCGCGCGGCAGCAGCGCACGACGGGGCACTACCGAGCGAAGCTGCAGATGGTGAAGCACCTCGCGTACGCGTGGCGCCAGGCGATCTTCTTCTCGTCGCTGTGCGACGAAGCAACTCAGCGCGACGTGGCGGCGGCGCTGTCACGCTCCTGGACGGAGCGTCCCGGCCTCGCGCGATTCGGGCTCGCGATCGATGGGTTGGTCGCGGTGATGGAGGGTGAGTTGTTCGACGGGCGCGGGCGGATCGGCGAGGCCCGCAGGTTCCTGGGGTGGTCCGTGGGGCAGCACTGGTTGCTGGACCGGGAACTCTGAGCAGGGTGCGCGGGACCTTCGACCGGAGGTGAGTTAGGGATGACTCACCAAGGTGTCTCTCCGCCGGGTTCGACGAAGCGGCCCGAATGGAAGCGCTCGTTCTGCAGCGCAAACTCGACTGGGAGCCTCGCACCCTCTTCCGGGGTGAGATCGCCGCTGTGGCCCGTCAGGTCCGTCTTCACGTAGCCCGGACTGACCGAGTTGACGGCGATGCGCGTGTCCCGGAGCTCCTCGCTGAGTTGAACGGTGAGCATATTGAGTGCGGCCTTTGAGGCGTTGTAGCCGATGAGTCGAGCCGAATAGTACGGAGAATTCGGGTCGCCGTTCAGCGTCAGGGAGCCGAGCGAGCTCGAGAGGTTGATGATGCGCGGACACGGCGAGGCGCGCAGGAGCGGGAGCATCGCCTGCGTGACCGCGAGGGCGCCGATGAAGTTGGTCTCGAGGATTCGCCGTACCGCGTCGAGCGAGGCCGCGCTCGGCGGGCCGTCCTCGGCATCGACGATCCCCGCGTTGTTGACGAGGACGTCGAGCCGGCCGTGAGCGGCCTCGATTGTTGCGGCGGCGGCCTCGATGCTCGCGGGGCGCGTGACGTCGAGAGCCACGAAGCGGACAACGAGGCCCGAGTCGGCGAGGGCCTTCGCCGCCGCGTCCGCCCGGCCGGGATCCCGGGCGCCCGCGAAGACCCGGACGCCAGCGAGGGCCAGTTGACGCGCGATTTCGAGCCCAATGCCCTTGTTCGCGCCGGTCACCAGAGCGACCCGTGAGGTCTCTTCGTCTCGGAGGAGAGCGTAAGTCATGGCGCGACCGTAGAGCGCGGCGCGGTCCCGAGTAAGGGGCCGCGGCGCACGACTCTGTTGCGCAGTGATCAACAATCGGGACAGCCTCGCCGCCTGGACTCGTTCAGCGAGATCGCGATCTTCGTGCGCGTGGTCGACCAGGGGAGCTTCACGCTCGCGGCCGGGACGCTCGGGCTCACGGCTTCTGGAGTGAGTCGGGCGGTCACTCGGCTCGAGGCGCGCCTCGGTGTCCGCCTGCTCGAGCGAACCACGCGGAGCGTCGGCCTCACGGCGGAGGGCGCCGTCTACTACGAGCGCTGTACGCAGATCCTCCGCGATCTCGAGGACGCCGAAGGCGCGATCGCGAGCGCGCGCTCCGCGCCACGCGGGAGGCTGCGCGTCGATGCGCCGTCGATGTTCGGGACGCACGTGCTCGGCCCTGAGTTGGGGCGCTTCCTCGAGACCTATCCCGACCTCGCCCTCGACCTCAGCCTCCGCGATCACGTCATCGATCCGATCGCCGAAGGTGTCGATGTCGTGTTGCGAATGGCGGAGCTCCGCGACAGCGAACTCATCCAGAAGAACCTCGGGACGATGAGTATGGTGATCGTGGGGACGCCGACTTACTTCGAGAGGAAGGGGCGACCGCGCTCCATCGACGATCTCTCGGGACACGACACACTCGGTTTCCTCGTCGGCGGGGCGCCACTCTCGTGGAAGCTGCGGCACCAAGGGAGTGACCTCGCGTTCCCGCCGTCGGGTCGCCTCAGCACCAACAGCATCGCGGCGCTCCTCGAAGCCGTGCGAGCCAGCCAAGGCATCATCCAAGTCTTCGAGCGCGTCGTCCGGCACGACATCGAGCAGGGGACGTTCGAGGTGGTCCTCGGACCCGAGCAGCAGACCGAGGTCCCGCTCGTCGCGCTCTTCTCGCGGGGACGCGGGCAGCTACCGAAAGTACGCGCCTTCCTCGCATTCATGGAGGACTTGCTGACGACCGAGACGCCTTCGGAGCGGTCGGAGGGTTTCGACACCGATTGACGAACTCTCCCGTCGGGCGCCTGCTCATGAGCTGTGAAGAAGACCTGCGTCACGCTCGTCGTGGGGCTTGGTTGGTTCGCAACCGCGTGCGGCAGCGATGGCGCTGACGCGCCCGACGGAGGGACGGCCCGCGACGCGGGCGACGGAGCGGTGGAGGCGCGGGACGGGGGTGAGGCCCCGCCGGCGCCTTTTCTCTTGGGGCTCGCGCTCGGTGACGCGGTGGACGATCGCGCGCCGCGGGGCTGGCCGCTGGTGCTGATGGGCGTCGCGGCGATCGCGGAGGACGTCCCGGAGGGCGTCGTCCTGGAGGCGGCTTCCCTCGAGCTGAGGATCGAGGACGCCGCTGGAGCGCCCGAGACCTGGCCCCTCGAGGCCCTGACCTCGATCCCGACGAACGTCGTCCTCGATGGGGACGTCGAGCAAGTCGAGATCATGTGGGCGCTGCGCGCGGAACAGACGCAGGCGTTGTCGCTCGGCCCAAGGACGGCGCGCCTGGCGTGGGGCGGTGCGTCGTCGGCGCCGATCACGATCGATGTCGTGGACCTGGAGCCCTCGACCGACCCCGCGATCCTCGCGACGCGGACGCGTCGGCGCGCGAGCCTCGAGGCCCGCGCGGCGTTGCTGGCGAACGATCCCGGCGCCGCGACTCAGGCCGCCGACCGTGGCCTCGCCGAGTTGCCGGACGACGTCGCGCTGCTCGTGTGGAGAGCGAAGGCGGAGGCCGCGCTCGATCGGGTCGAGGACGCGCTCCTCACGTTCGACACGGCCGCGGCGATCGTCGGGGCGGACGTCGGCGAGGAGCCGGCCGTCACCGTCTTCGAGAACCGTCGCCCGGTCCTCGATCGCTACCTCGGAGGTGCGCGATGAGTTCGCCGCGCGTCACCGCGACGATCCTCGGGGTCTTCGCGTGGGTCGCGGGCGCCGATTCGGCGCACGCACAATCCGCCGAGATCCGCGCCGTCACGTCGTGGCGCCTCCAGTTCACGTACTCGATCGTGAGTACGCTCCGCGCGGGTGGCCTGCAGTTCGACTATCGCGTCACCGCCTCCGGCAACGGTGTACTTGAGCCCGAGAGCGGTGGGATGACCGGCTTCTCCGGGGCGCCGAACATCACCGTCAATGTCGCGTACATGGGTTCGGCGATCGACGAGCAAGGGTGCGGGCTCAGCGAACAACTCACCGCGAGCGGCCCACCTGACTGCGACAACCCGACGTCACTCGAGTTCGATCCGACCGGATTCGCACTCGAACTCCGCTGCCATCGGGTGCCAGTAACCCACACGTTCAGCTGGCAGGGGGCGTGTGGCGAGCTGTTCCCTTATCCGGTCGACGGAGCGCCGATCGTCGACTGGCCGTGGCT
>JAUHYN010000255.1 GCA_030426505.1 bacterium
CAGGTGCGTCTCGCGATCGATCCGCGCCACGTAGTCCGACTCGTTGCGGTGATCCTGCGGTCCGCTCTTCGGGATGCGCGTGAGCTTCGTGTCCCCGTTCGGGTGGACGATCAGCGCCATCGCGTCCTGGTCCTGCCACGGCAGCTCGGTCGACCCCGAGAACTCCGCGGTGGGATCGAGGAAGAGCTTCTGCGACGGGATGTACGTGATGGCGTGATTGAACGCCCACATCGTCGCGTGGTCGCTCGGCAACACGCCGCGGTCCGAGGTCCGGACGAGCGTGATGGTCGCGTCGACGCCGTTGTCGCGCAGGAGCGCCGAGAGGAGCGTCGCCTTGTCCTTGCAGTCACCGTAGCGGCGGCGATGCACCTCGGACGCCTTGTACGGCTTCCACCCGTGGATGCCCAACTCGATGCCGACGTAGCGCGTGTTCTTCACGACGTAGTCGTAGAGGCGACGGATCTTCTCCTCCTCCGTCTTCGCGCCGCGCACCGCCTTCTTGCCGGCGTCGCGCGCGGCCTTGTCGAGCTCGAGCTGATCCGCGAAGAGCCGCGCGTACCAGCGCCCGAGATCCGCCCAGGTCTTGTACGTGCTCACGGACACCATCGATCCGATCTGCGGGTAGGGCGGGGCGAACGGCTCGATGTCGAGCGCCTCGAGCTCGTCGTACTTCCAGGTCATCACGATCTGTCCGTCGCGCTCGGTGACGACCGGGTCCTTGGTGTGGATCGACGCCGAGTAGAGCGGGCGCTGCTTCGGGGTGATGACCGTGTACTGGACGTCGCGCTTGGGGACGCCGGCTTTGATTGCTTCGATGTCGCCGAAGAACCCGCCGAAGATGTTCTCGCCGATCGAGTCGATCCGGTAGCGGATGTGGACGAGGTCGCCGGCCGCGAGGTCGTCGAAGATGATCGTCTTCGTGCGCTGGTCGATGTACATCCCCGAGACCTTCCCGCCGGGGCCGGTGTCGCGGATGCCGCTCGCCTTCTCGATCTCTCCGGTCGGGCGGAGGCGCTCGGCCGAGAGCACCTCGACCACTTCGCGCGTGGGGGAGTACGGGATCTGCTGCGCGCGGAGCGCGTCCTCGAGGCGCGGGTTCGTCAGGCGGATCACGAACTGCGCGAACTTGGTGCTCTTGCCGTTGTCGAACAGGCGCACCGCCTTGCGGTCCACGAGGTAGGCGGCGCCCCACTTCTTTTCCTCGTCCGAGACGGGCGCGTCGATCAGCTTCTTCGCGTCCACCGTGAACTCGTCTTCGAGCTCGTCCTTCTCGCCGGAGAGCGCGCGGCGGTGTCGGCGCACGTCGGGTTGTTGGGGGTCGCGGGCGAGCGCCTCGTCGAGCGCGGCGATCGCCTTGTCCTTCTCGTTCGCGAGGAGGCGCAGCTCGGCTTCGAGGCGGAAGATCGAGGGATCGTCGGCCGCGATTCGTTTCGCGCGCGCGATCTGCTCGAGCGCGCCCGGCAGATCCTTGCGCCCCGCGAGGATGCGCGCGCGCTGCAGGACCTGGTGGACCGAGTAGGGGCGCAGCGCGATCGCGGCGTCGATCTGCGCGAGTGCCTCGTCGATCTGGGCGGCGTCGAGCGCAAGGTTCACGGCGATGAGCCGCGCGGTGGGGCGATCGCGATCGAGGGCGAGCGCGGCCTGGACGTGCTTCAGCGCGGACGCGCGATCGGCGAGGCTCCGCGCCATGCGCGCCGCGTCGACGAGGGCGCTCGGCGTCTCTTCGAAGCCCGGCGCCTCACGGAGTCGCAGGAGCGCCGCGGGGCCTTCGTCGAGCGCGTCGACCCCGAGTTGCGCGCGCGCGATGTGCGAAGCGGTCAGCGTGGGGTCGGCGGCGATCGCGGCTTCGATGCGGGCGTGCGCCTCGAGCACGCGACCGGAGCTGCGCGCGGCGTCGGCGAGCTCGAGGAGCGCGGGGACGAAGCGGGGATCCGATTCGAGCGTCGCCTCCCACTGTTGGAGGGCGAGGTTGGGATCCCGCGCGCGGACGCGGTGCGCGTAGAAGAAGCGGATCATCGGATCCTCGGGGCGCAAGCGCAGCGCCGACTCGAGGTCCGACTCCGGCGGGGTGGGGAGCTTGCGGCGATCGAACGACGAAGTGATCGCGAAGAGGTCGGCGCGCAGCGCGAGGAGATCGCCTTCGCTCCCGGAGCGCGCGCGCTCGACGGCGCGTTGGATCCCGTCGGTCAGGCCGACCACGCTGTGGCGCGGCGCCTGAGTGGCCGGCGCGTCGAGCGCACGTTGGAAGGCCGCGGCGATCCTATCGCGATCGTGAATCCACTTCACGCCCGTCGCTTCGCCGCCGCGCGGCGCCGTCACACGCGCGAAGAGGCGACCCGAGTCACCGAGCCACGACGACTTGAACAACACGAGGTTGTCGCCGGCTTCGAGATCGATCGCGATCGTGTCCTGGTCGGGGTGGGCATCGCGGCGCGAGTCCAACGCGAACACTTCGAGGCCGCGCACGAACACGCGGAGCTGATCCACCGAACCCGTGCGGAGCGCGGCGCGCGTCTTCCGCTTCGACTCGAGCACCGCCGCGACGTACGCGGTCGCTTCGTTCGACGGGCTCACGAGGCGCGCCAGCTCGATGTGGCCATCGGGCGCGAGGCCGTCGAGCGCGTGCCACGACACGAGGTGCGACTTGCCGCGGACCGGCGTATCGAAGCTGACCTGCGGTGCGTAGACCTCGTCGTGGCCACGGCCGGTCGCGTTGTCGAACGCGCCGATCAGGAGGCCGCCGGTGAGGAAGCCGAGATCTTCGATCAGTTTGCGCGACGCGGCGAGGTCACCGCGCGATCGCTCGTCGCGCGCGATCAAGTAGCGCGCGTGGTCGCGGACGAGCGGGTCCTTCGCCTTCGCGATCGCGTCGAGCGCGGGGCGCACGATCTTCGGGCGATGCACGAGGCGCTCGACGTTCGCGAGTCGGTAGAGGCGCGCGAGCGCGGTGTCGTCGCCGCGCGACGCGGCGCGCTCCGCTTCCTCGGCGAGCCGCTCCATCACGCCGTCCGCGCCGACCCAGCGACGGTCCTCGGGAGCGGTCTCTGGCGCCGGGATTTCGGCGGTCTTCGCGGGTGGGGGCGCCGCGGCCGCCAAGAGCGTGAGCGCCAGGATCGGCGCCAAGATACGCATGGCGCCGACTCAAACCGCCTTTTGGGGGCCGTGGCAAGGTTTCGCGCGTGTCCTGCCGCACGCGAACGTGCTACCCGCTGGACGTACCCGGCCCCGTGCCGAGGCTGTGCGAAGCGATGCCGAGCTCGATCGTCGACCGCGGGTTCCGCCGCGGACTGTCCGGATTCTTCGTGGGGGGAGGCGCCGTGTTCTGGGGCCTCAGGAGAATGCTCGCCGACGGGAAGCTCCGCGGCCTCGCCGTCATCCCGCTGATCCTCACGACGCTCGTTTATTCCCTCCTGTCCGGCGGAATCATCTTCCTCACGCCGCACCTCCTCGAGCGATTCAAACCCGACGACTGGATGGTCTACCTGTGGTGGCTGATGGTCGTCGTCTTGGTGCTGGGCCTGCTGGCCCTCGCCGCGATCCTCTTCACCGCGATCGTCGAGCTCGTCGGCGGCCCGTTCTACGACAAGATGGCCGCTTACATGCTCGACGAGGTCGGCATCGCCTGGACCGATCCCGGCTTCGTGAAGGGCGCCGTGCCGGACCTCGTGCGCGGCCTGGTCCTCGCCATCCCGGCGGCGCTGTGTTGGGGGTTGAGTCTGATCCCCGTGGTCGGCGTGCCGTTCTGGGTGCTCGGCCTGTTGCTCGCCTGGTTCGGCCTCGGGTCGGGCGCGCTCAATCCCTCGCTGCTGATGACCGGCCACACGGGCGCGCAGCGGGTGAAGTGGTTCTCGCGGTACCTGTGGATCACGCTCGGCACCGGCGCGGTCATCTCGCTCGCGATGTTCGTCCCGTTCCTCGGCCTGGTCGCGATCCCGAGCGCGGTCGTCGGGGCGTCGCGTTTGTACGCGAAGACCGAGGATCGCACGCCGCTGTGACGCGCGGCTGTTCACGATCTGAACACTCGCCGCGTCGTGTCGGTCGGCCTGGAACTTCGCCGTAACGAACACGACGGGATGCCGGTGGCACGTCCGTTGCGTTGAACGGAGGGCATGAAGCGCGTTCTGTTCGTCGCCTTGTTGGCGTTCGCCGCACCCGAGGCCGCCGAGGCCCGCCCACCCCACGTCGTGAAGATCGAGAAGGCCAAACGCACGATGACCCTCGAGGTCGACGGCCGCGTCGTGCGCCGCTTCCGTGTGGGCCTCGGGTTCGCGCCCGAGCTCGACAAGGTCCGACAGGGCGACGGCCGCACGCCGGAGGGTCGCTTCTACGTGGCGTGGAAGAACCCGGGCTCGAGGTTCCACCGCTTCTTCGGCTTGTCGTACCCGATGCCGCGCCACGCGCGCCGCGCGCACGAAGCGGGGCGCATCGACGACGAACTCCTCGCGCGCGTCGAGGAGGCCGCCGCGAAGAAGAAGAAGCCACCGCAGTACACGAAGCTCGGCGGGCTCGTCGGGGTCCACGGAGGCGGTGGCGGGAGCGACTGGACGCTCGGGTGCATCGCGATCACCGACGAAGAGATCGAGTGGCTCTACGACGTGGTCCGCGTCGGTGACACGATCGTGGTGCTGCCATGACGACGCTCGCCGCACAGTTCGTCGCGCAGGTATTGGTACTCGGCTCCGTCAACGGCGGGCCGGCGGTGGACGCCGACGTGTTCGCGAAGATGTCGGACGACGTCACGCTGCACGCGGCGGTCGTCGCGCGCCGGCGCGGCGCGGGCTGTACGATGTACACGTCGGCGCCGAAGCCGAAGACGCGCTGCCGGGTCGCGCCGCTCCCCGAATCGGTGAAGATCGTGTGGACGAAGATCGAGCCGACGAAGCCCTGGTACGACAACGTTACGCCGGAGGGCTTCCGGGTCGCGTCGATCGCGTACGCGTCCGGAGCGCTGCGTTCGACGACGCCGTCGATCCGCGCGGACGTCGCGCCGATGCAACGCGCGGGGATCGGCGCCGGCGGGACGATGCGCTACGCGGTGACGGTGACGCTCGCGGACGGTTCGGTGCATCGCTCGCGCGCCCCGGACGGGGAGCACGCGGGCGGTGTGGAGCGCGCGAAGGACGCGCGGCGCGTGGTGCTGCGCCGTTCGGACGACTACCTCGGTTACCTCACGGAGCTCGGTAACGTGCCGTACGTCTTCGGGAGCGCGAACATCGGGCGCGAACCGCACCAGGCGGAGCGCGGGGTCGGCGTGGATTGCGCGGACCTGATGGTCTACGGGCTGCGGCGCATGGGCCACGACGTCCCGTACGTGTCGAGCCGCACGATGGGACCGCATAGCCACTCGATCGTGAAGCGCGTCGAGGCGCGGCGCGGGAAGGTCTACCTGGACGACACGGGCGAGCCGATCGGGGTGGGGGAGGGCGGGGTGCAGCCCGGGGACTGGATCATCTTCGACGGGCACGTCGCCGCGCTGTACGAGGACGCGGGGCAGCGGGGCGTCCTGGACGGAGACGATCGGATCATCCACACGGCCTGGGCGGAGGTGGCGATTCAGCGCTTGGACGCGACCGCGTACGGGCGGCAACCCTTCGCGGTGCGTCGCGCAAAAGCCCTCACGCGTTCGGTCTCGCTTGCTCCGTAAGAAAAAAGTTGCTCCAACGAAGGCATGTCCAAACCCATGGTGCTCTCGGACGACGAGGAGCGCGCGCTGCTCTCTCGACCGGTGCGTGACGCCACGCCCGAAGAGCTCGACGGCTTGTTCCTCTCGGCCGCGAAGCCGGACAAGCAGTGGTACCTGGGGATGGAGTTGGAGCTGCTCTCGCTCCGCCTCGCCGACAACCAGCCCGCGTCGCACGTCGAGCTCGCGAACGTGATCGAGAAGCTCGGCGTCGCGCGCGAGATGGAGCAGGTGCGCGAGAAGGACGGATCGCTGATCGGGCTGGAGGGCGCGGGGCAGATCATCTCGCTGGAGCCGGGCGGGCAGTTGGAGTTCGCGTCGAGTCCGCACCGCTCGCTGAAGAAGATGAACCGCGAGGTCCTCGAGTACTCGGACGCGTTGCGCGCGGCCGGGGACGAGCTGGGGATCGTGTTCCTCGCGATGGGGCAGCAGCCGTACGTCACGCGCGACAACGCGCCGCGGATGCCGAAGCCGCGCTACGAGATGATGCGTCGCTACCTCGGGGCGCGCGGTGCGCGCGCGCTCGACATGATGCACCTGACCGGCAGCGTCCAGTGTACGGTCGACTTCCAGTCGGAGCAGAACCTCGTCGACAAGGTGCGCACGGCGGCGCGCGTCTCGCCGTTCCTCAGCGCGCTCGTCGCGGCGTCGCCGTTCACTGCGAGTAAGCCGAACGGGTTCAAGACGGTGCGCTATCAGATCTGGCTCGAGACGGACGACGAGCGCTGCGGCCTGTGGCCGGAGATGTTCGACGCCGAGGGGCTCCGCCCGCGTCGTTACGTGGCGCGTGCGATGAAGGCGGCGCCGATGTTCTTCATGCGCGACGGCGACTTCGTCCCCGCCGACGACAAGCCGTTCGCGGCGTACGCGAAGGACGGCTTCCAGGGGACGCCGGTGACGGTGTCCGATCTGTTGGATCACCTCACGACGTTCTTCCCGGAGATTCGGACGAAGGGCTACGTGGAGATGCGCGGCGCGGACTGCGTGCTCCCCGAAGAGGCGGTCGCGATCGGCGGCTTCTGGCGCGGGCTCCTCGACGATGAGGACGCGCGCGCGGAGGTGGACGAGCGCCTCGCCGCGATGGACTACGCGGCGGCGCGTGAGCTCCAGCCGAAGATCGCGACGCAAGGCCTCGAGGCCGACAGCGCCGCGGGCCCGGTCGCCGAAGTGATCGAGTGGCTGGTGCAGCGCGCGTACAAGCGCCTCCAGAAGAGCGCGCCGGATTGCGCGGAGTGCGTGATGCCATTGGTGGAGCGCGCGGCGCGGCGCAAGTCGCCGGCGGACGAGCTCCTCGAGCGCGCCGCAGCGACGAGCGTGCGCGACGCCCTGTCGATCGTTCAGATCTGAAGCCGGCTACTTGCGGCCGAAGAGCCGCTTGAAGAAGCCGCCCGTCTTCTGCGGGGGCTCCTGCGCGACGGCGGGCTTGCGCGCGGCGAGGGAGCGACGGCGCTCGTTCGGCGTCTGCGCCGTCGCGACCGTCAACTTCTCTTGCACCTGGTTCGTGCGCTCACCGAGGCGCACGCTCAGCACGCCGTCGGCCGCGACCGCGAGGTCGAGGTCGATGCGGACCTCGCCGCGAATCGCGCGCGGGAGCCCCGTCAACGTGAGCTCACCGAGGAACGTGCAGGTCCGCACGAACTCCGCGTCGCCTTGGTAGAACTTCAGCTCGACGTCGGTCTGCCCGTCCTTCGTGGTCGGGTACGACTTGGAGATCGACACCGGGAGCTTCGAACCCGCCTGGAGGATCGGACGGAAGCGCCCGCCGGGGAGCCCGAACCCGATCGACGCGCTGAGCGTGTTGGGCTGGCTCGCGACCTCCGCGCGCTCGATGGCGGCGGAGCTCTTCGCGAGGCCCATCGCGAACACCTGCGCCGGCGGGATGGAGTGCTGCGGCTCCTGCTGCGTCAGGTTCATCAACGCCTCGATGAGCGGCGGGAACGTGCCGCCGCTGCCGGCGAGGATCGTGGTGTCGATGCGCCGCGGATCGATCCCCGCGTCGCGCAAGACCTCTTGCACCGCGACGCAGATGTCGAGGACGACGTCCTCGGTCACTTGGTAGATGCGGCTGCGCGGGAGCGTTATCGAGCGCTCGACGACGACGCCCGACGCGCCGCCCGGCGCGGGGAGCGTGACCTTCAGCTCGACGGACGCCGCGCGCCGGATGTCCAGGCGCGCGTGTTCGACGGCTTCCTTGAGCCGGAGCCGCGCGGTGCGGTCGGCTTGGTGGTCCTCGCCGGCCTGCGCTTGGAGCTCGTCGAGCGTCAGCTGCACGACGCGATCGTCGAAGGCGCCCGCGGAGAGCTTGTCGTCCCACCGCGACGCGACGATGTCGAAGCCGTTGTCGCCGCGCTGCGCGACGCGGATCCCCACGTGCGTCATCCCGACGTCGATCAACAGCGCCGACTTCACCGGGCGCTCGAGGAGGTTGTACGCGGAGAGCATCGCCTGCGACTCCGGCACGAGGCGGGCGAGGTCGAGGCGCGCGGTCTTGCACGCCGCTTCGATCATGTCGCGCGCGCTCTTGTCGAGGTCGTCCGGGACGAGCAGCGCGGCGCTGAACGTGTCGGTCGAGAGGTGTTGCTCGATCGCGTCGCGGAGGAACGCGAAGTACGTGACGAGGACGTCTTGGAGATCGACGACGTGGTCGCCGAGACGCAGCTTCACTTCGCCGTCGCCCGAGCCGATGACGTTGAGCGCCTCGGTCCGACCGGGCGGGACCTTGCCATTCTCGATCGCTTGGAGGACCGAGCGCGGTGACGTCCCGCGGCGCGGGTCGTCGAGGACGAGCGCGCGCGCTTTGACGCCGGTGACGAGGGAGCCGTCCTTGCGGGTCGCGACGAGCGCCGGGATGTACGCGCTGGCGGCGGCGGGGATCAGCTCGAGCTCGGGGCCCTCGAGGAGGCCCATCCGGACCCACTGTCCGCCGAAGTCGATCCCGATGACGCGCTGGGCGCGCGACGGGGCCTGCGGTCCGCGGGCGCGGATCTGTTCGGTCGGCGGCGCGCGGCGCTTCGGAGGCTCTTCCGCCGGGCGCTTCGCGACTTGCTCGCGACCGCCGCGCTCGGGCGGCACCTCGGTGGCCTCCTCCGAGAAGGCCGCCTCGCGCGCCTTCCGCAGCATCTCTTCCGGGTTCTTCGGGCGACTCGACTCCCGCTCGATCGCGGCCCGGAAGCTCTTCGGGCGCGGCCGCGTGGGCGCGACCTCTTCGTGCGGCTTCGCGTCGGAGGCCACGCCCGTGACCTGCACTTCGGTCGAGTACATCGGCGTGCCGTCGCGCGGCGCGGTCGCGTCGTGCGCCTTCACGATTTCGGTCGACGCGTCGAGGCTGACGCGTGCGGGATCCTCGTCGGCGCGGAGCTTCCGCGTGCGGACGACCTGCGTCTCGGGCGCGTGGACCGTCGCGGCCTCGGCGTACGGCTCGGCGGGGCGCGCGGCGAGGGGCTCGCGTTGGATCTCGGCGTTCGTCGGCGCCTCGTCGTAGGCGCGGAGCGGATCCTCGGGGCGCTCGTGTCGCGTCGCCTCTTCGTCGAGCGCGACGTTCGGGACCGGCACGACCGCGTCCGACTCATCGACGGAGCTGACGCGGACCTTGGTCTCCGCTTCGTCGTCGCCGTGCGGATCCGACGGGATGGGGTGCGCCGCGATCGCCGCGGTCTCCTCGCCGTCGGTGAAGTCGGCGACGCGGGGGCCCTGGC
>JAUHYN010001397.1 GCA_030426505.1 bacterium
GGCGCGTGGGCGATGCCCGGTGCGCGCGCGGCGCTTTGCCCCGGGCCCGGTGCAGGCGCACACGCTCGGGTCGGCCGAGGGCGCTCCTCGGCCGGCACGGACCTTGTAAACGGGGAGGTCATGCCGACCGAGATCCGCACCCGGACCATCACGTACACCGTCGAAGTGCAGCACGCGGCGACCGCCACCACCGACGCGTACACGACGACCGAGACGCGCTTTCGGCAGGAGACGTACCTGGTCGAGATCCCGGACCTGGCGGCGCCGCCTTCTCAGGACGTGATCCCGCCGGACGCCATCTTGATGCGCACGGAGGACTTCGAAGACGACGGCGACGGCGTCCTCGACGCGGACGACACGCTGTTGGCCTCGGTGGACTACGAGGAGGGCGCGATCGTGGCCGGCGCGGACGGCGCCTTCACCGACGACGCGCCGCTGGTCACCGCCTCGAACGAGACGCTGAACACGATCGTCGCGACGTCACCCTCGACGACGACCACCACGTACGACTTCGATCTCATCGGCGCCGACGCGCCGCTGAGCCGCGCGGAGCTCGAGGCGGAGATCGAGGTGTGGAACGCGGACTACGCGAGCGGCGTGGTCCCGACGGATCCGGCGAACGTCTACGGGACGCTCTACGTCCCGGGCGAGGTCTACGCGACGTTCGGTGACTACCACTTCGTGGATCCGAACAGCGGCGCCTACGTCGGCCGCGACGCGGTGCTCGCGGCGACGGGGCTGCCCGCGACGGCGACGACCGAGGACATCCTCGCCGAGGGCTATGTCTCGGATACGTTCGAGAACTACATCCAGCGGCACGTCGACGCGACGAATCAGATCATCGAAGACGGCAACGCGCGGATCGATGAGTTGGTCGATGAGTACGGACTGGATCCCGCGGACTACCCGCACATCGGTGAGTTCGAGTTGCGGCGGGTGGTGATCGTCGACGCGGCGGCCGGTTCGCCCAATGTCGCGTTGACGCCGGACGACTCCTACGGGGACTACACGCTGAACGTGAATTACGCGGAGTGGTCGAGCAGTGCGATGGCGGTGAACGACGCGACGCAGCTCGCCGAAGGTGTCGTGCGCACCGACCTGGAGGAGGGGCTCATGCACGAGTGGGGGCACCAGTACTTCTTGATGCCGGACGGCTACGCGCTCTCGACGGTGGGTGAACCCATCGCGTCGGACCCGGTGCTCGCAGACGTCCCGCCCGCGTTGCGTGAGTTCTGGATGTACCCGCCGCAGTTGATGACGAACAACACGCTGACTTTCTCCGACTACACGTTGCTGCGCCTGAGTTCGGACATCGCGACGTTCGGGACGATCGACACGCGCGCCGAAGACTATCGCTACCCGGAGGGGCAGCTCCCGGAGCAGTTCGCGATCGTGTTGCCGCCGGACGTCGCGTCGATCGACATCTACCGAACGACGCACCCCGACGCGAACAACTACGCGCAGAACCTCGACACGTCGTTCTCGTTCCACGTCGACGACCCGGCCGCGGGTGACTTCATCATCGACCAGCCCTTCCTGCTGGGCTGGACCGACGGCGCCGGCGTCCCGAACGCCGGTGACTCCCAGGGCTTGATCGGCGTGAAGCTCACGATGGACGACGGCTCGGTGCAGTTCCGCTGGATCGACACCCAGGCGGTGATCACGGGCTCGCTCCTCGGCTTCGAGACCCCGCGCCTCGAGTTCGAGTGGGGGACGGACAGCACGGACCCGTTCGACGAGGCGTACCGGGGCGTGGAGTACAGCGACGCGTCGTGAGTGGGGGCGTCACAGACGGTTGCCTCGTGGCTTCATATCGCCGACGAACGACGGCGTGAGTGACGAGGCGAGACTCATCGAGAAGCTCCGCGCGATCGAGGCATTGTTCGCGGGCGCGACGACCGCGGGAGAGCGCGTGGCCGCCGGTGC
>JAUHYN010000256.1 GCA_030426505.1 bacterium
CGGCCGCTACTGGTACGACCGCCGCTCCGGTCTCATGGGCCTCGAAGGCCAACCGCCGTTCACGCAGATCCAGGCCGGGCTGAATCTCGGCGGGCGCCTCGCGCGCGACGCATCGAACGGGACCTCGCGCGTCTTCATCAACGGCCGCGAGCTGCACGTGCAGGAGGTCCGGTTCCTCGCGCGCTACGGGCCGGTCGTCCCCGGGCGCTACTGGATGAACGCGCGCCTCGACGTCGGCTTCGAGGGCAACCCGCGCGCGTTCGCGAACCTCGGCGCCGCGCTGAAGAACGCCGGCGGGCGACGCGGCGGCGGGAACTCGTACTACAGCAACGGCCTCACCGGATCGTACGCGGGCAGCTCGGGCGGGTGTTCGTACGTGTCGACGACGAGCGGCTCGGTCATGACCGGCAACTGCGACTGAGTCTCAACTGAGTCTCAGTCCTCTTCGCCCTGCGCGCGGTCGCGGCGCCTCCGCGGGCGCGCTTCGTTCTCGTCCGCGCGATCGAAGTCGTGCGCGGCGAGCCCGTCGGCGTGGATCTTCTTCACCATGTCGTGGAGCGCGCGCGGCGCGAGCACGGTGACGAGACCACCGAACCCCGCGACCCACGACGCGATCCGCGGGAGGCCGCCCACCCTCATCGTGACCATGATCTTCCCGTCGCCGAGATCCTTCAGCTCCTGCGAGGGGTGGAGCTCGCGCTCGCGCGGCAAGTGCGCGACGGCCGGACTGAACTCGAGGCGCACGCGCTGAGGCGCCTCGCTCCAACCGCCGAAGCCGGCCTTCACGTAGCTGCGGCTGTCGAAGGATTCGCGTGGTTCGAACTCGGCGTCGAGGAGCTCGACGGATTGGATGCGATCGACGAGGAACGTGCGGAAGTCGTCGCGGAGGTGGCACCAGCCGATGAGGTAGAGGCGGCCGTCGGCGAACCAGAGCGTGTGCGGATCGACGACGCGCTCGACCGCGTCTTCGCCGTGTCGACCGTACGCGATGCGTATCTGTTGTTCTTCGCGCATCGCCCGCTCGATGTCGCGGATCTCGATCTTGCGCTCGACCGGCGGCGCCGTGAACGTCGCGACCAAGCGCGACCGCAGCTCTTTCACGTACTCGAGACCCTCGGGGTGGAGCAGCGCCGACGCGCGCTCGCGGATCGTCGCGAGGTCATCGTACAGCTCGGTGGATTGCAGCGCGCCGAGGACGTCTTCGCTCAGGAGCAGTGCCATCACTTCGGAGGCGCGGAACGGGATCGAGAAGCCCGCCTCCGTCGCGTCGACCGCGCGCCAGCCGGCCTCGGCCTTCTCGAGTCGAAAGCCCGCCGCTTGGAGCTGCTCGATGTCGCGGAAGATCGTCCGCTCGGAGGAGCCATCATCGACCCGCTCGCGGAGCGCCGCGACGCTGATCCCGGCCTTCGTCCGCTCGAGCATCCGGAGGATCTTCCACTGACGGAGGACCTGTCCGCCGCGCCCGCGCTTGGGGCGAGGCGCTTTTCCTTGTCGCGCAGCCACGTGAAGTCACCCTAACGGGCGCTGCCGCCGAACGCCCGAATTCGATCCAACACCTACGTCAGACGCGCTTTTGCGCGCCTTCCTGGCACAGCTCGAGCGAACCTCCCTTCGGGAGGTCCGTTCTCACTCGCGCGCTTCGAGCGTGAATCGATACGGGACGGCGCCGGGCCAGTCGGTCGGCGCGCCCGGCGGCGGCGCATCGACGGGCTCGCGCGCGAACACGACCCACACCTCCTGGGGCGCCGCGTCGATCGTCGCCCAATCGCACATCCCTCGCGCGCACCGCTCCTCGCCCGCCGTCGCGGTGGGCTCGAGCGCTGCCGCGGGGTGGACGACGCGGAGCGTATCCGAGGCCGTGGGGCGCGAGAGGACGACCGCGAAGCGGTGCTCGATGCGGTCGTCGAGCCGATACTGAACGGTCACCGACTCGCCGGGCGCGACCGCGCACGGGCCGGCGCCGAGGACGCCGCGCGCGCGACAGACGCGATCGCCGATCCGGAGCTCCGCGCCGACCTCCCCGTCCGCGGCGCTGCGGAGCGCGTACAGACCGGGGTGATCGCGGCGGGGTGATGCCTCGAGCATCAGCGCGGCGAGGCCCGCGAGGAGTACCGCGGCGGCGAGCGCGAAGGGCCACTTCGGGCGCGGCGCGATCCGCGCGACGACCACGCCCAGCTGCGCGTTCAGTGCGGCAAGTGGTGCGGCCTCGAGGACGCCGCTCCGCCGGAGCGACGCGAGCGCGTCGTTCGACATCACGCGGCGCGACGCGGGATCCACGGACAGCGCCCCGGCGACGTCGTCGTCGATCGTGATCGCGTCATGCACTTCGTCGAGCGTCACCGCCCACCACGACCTGTCCTCGGGGCCAGGCGCGAGGACGAGGAGCTCGGGCTCGCCCGCGTTCGGCGCGAACAGGATGTCGCCCGCGACGGGCGGCGGCCCGCGCTCCGCGATCAGCGCCTCCGTGCGCGCGAGCCCGCTCCGGGCGCGATCGAGCTGCGCTTCGACCTCGCGCGTCCGCGCCTCGACGCGCGCCTTCAGATCACTCGGGTCCATCGGCCACTCCCCTCGTATCGACTAACGGCACGTCGCCGGTTCCGGGCGGATCGATTTCGAGGGCCAACGCGCGGAGCCGTCGGATGTGATCCGAAATGGTCGTCTTCTTCATGTCGAGCGCCCGCGCGAGGTCCGCCTGCGTCCACTCGTCGCCGCGCTCGAACGCCTCGCGCCACGCGACGAGCACGCGGTGGAGATCCTCGCGGCGGCGCTTCTGGCCCCCCGACGCCTCGATCGCCGCCCCCAATCGTTCGATCAGCTGCCGCGATCGGACCACGCGCTCCAACGCCTGCGCCGACTCGTCGAGCGCGTCGTCCTCGAGGAGGAGGCTCTGCCACCGCCGCGCCTCGGTCCGCAGCACCGCGATCAACGCCTCCACCTCGAAGCTCCTATCCAGCGCTTCGAGCCGATCGAAGAGCGCGCGCAGCTCCACGCCCGCCTCGGCGCCCCCGCACCCCAGCCCGTGCATCAACGCCGGCCAGCGCGCGTGCTGCGTCACGAGCGCGGCGAGCCCGTCGCGATCGAGCGGCGCGCCCGCGCCGCGGCAGACACCACCGGTGCATCGGACGCGCCCGGCCTCGACGCGCTCTTCCAGGACCTTCTGCACCCATCGATAGGTCGCGTACCCGATCGGATCCGCGTGGCGCTGGCGCTCGGTCAGGAAGTGGTCGAGGTTCGTGAACACGAAGCCGTCGACGTTGTCGCCCGCGTCCATCCGCGCGCACAGCGCACGGAGTCGACGGACGATCGCCCACTCGACCGCCTCCACCGCGAGGAGATCCAGCGCCGCATCCTCGCACCAGCTGTCGATCTCCGGGAACCCGACGAAGGCGGGGGGCGCTCGGAAGAGGTTCCGCTCCGAGAGCTTGGCGCGCATCACGCCGGACACCAGGTGGATCAGCTCGATCCCCGGTCCGCCTCCGCGACGGAGCCGAGTCACGTGCGCTTCGAACCGACTCTCCACCGCGCCCCTACTGCGCCGCGAGCGTGCCACGGGCCCCGACCCGACTCCAATCGAATCGCCGTGTCAGATCCGCCGCGCCTTCTGCGCTCCCCGGGAGCATGCAGAACATACGCATCGCCACCCTCCTCCTCTTCGCGCTCGCGGCGTGCGGAGGCCCTCCTTCCGATCTCGAGGTCGACACGACCGCTTCCTACACCGGCACGCCCGGCTGCCCCGACTGCGACGATCCGTGCGAGGTCACCGACGGCCCCACGAAGCTCGGCATCTGGGGCCTCCCGCTCGACGTCACCCCGCCCCTGTCCAGCGTGAAGGTCGTCGTCTCTTCGCCGTCGCAGAGCTGCGACCGCACGATCGACCTCGGCGACGTCACCGTCGTCCCGTCGACGACGGAGTGGACGTCGACGACGAGCCCGTGCTCGGTGACATCGCCGGAATCCGCGCAGCTGGTGATCGTCGCGAGCAGCGGGACGTCGATGTTGGACTGCCGGCTCCAGTAGCGCGCCTCCCCCGTAAACGAGCCCGAGCCCTCGGCGCGGGGCTTTACACCGCGCACCACCCCCAGCAATCCTCCCCCCGCGTGCGTCGCAGCCTCCTCGCACTCGGCGCACTCCTCACCGCCTGCCCCGCACCACACACCCCCGAGCCCGCGCCCCGCGACGCCGGCGTCGCCTCCGCCGCGCTGACCGGCGCCCGCGTCTGGCGGCTCGCCGAGGACGGCCGCGTCGTCCCCTGGTTCGACCGCGATCGCCCACCGCGGATCCGCACGACGCCCGAAGCCTCCGACGCCTGGTCCGCGCGCTGGGACGGCGCCCCCGCGCCCACGCGCGTCACGCCGGACGGGCTCGAGGTCGTCGGCACCCGCGGCGAACACACCCTCGAGGTCCGCTACCACGACGCCCCCGTCGCCGAGTGGCGCGTCGGCTGGGAGATCCCACCGGACGACACCCTCGCCGTCTCGACCGCGCGCGCGCGGCGCGAAGCCGGCGACGAGGCGAGCGGCCTCGCGACGCTCGACGCCGCGATGACCTCCACCGAGGGGTGGAACGCGACGTGGGCCGCCGTGGAGCGCGCCCGGTGGATCCGCGACCGCGGCGACGCGGACCGCGCCCGAGAAGCGCAGCGGGTCGCGGGCGACGTCGCGACCCGCGCGGGCCTCGTCACCGAAGCCGCCGCGCGCTACCGCGCCGCCGCGTACTACGCGATCACGCGCGGGCAGTACGACGAAGCGTTCGGCCTCCTCCTCCGCGCCCGCGGCGTCGCGCGCGGAGCGGACGGCGCCGTCGGCCTGGGCCGCGTCACGTACTTGAGCGGCGTCCTCTCGCTCCACCTCGGGCGCTACCGTGCCGCCGAAGTCGAGCTGCGCCGCGCGCTCGAGCTCGCGCGCGAAGCGGGCGAAGCGAACGACGTGACGCTGTTCGCCGACTACCTCGCCGTGCTCTTCGCGCTCCTCGGCCGCTACGACGACGCGCTCGAGACGATGGAGGCGCACCCGCCCGCCGACGACGCGCCCGCCCACGTGCGCGCCAGCGATCTCGCGAACCGAGGTTGGGCGCTCGCCCACCGCGCGCTCGCCCACGGCGGCGACCTCGACCCCGCGCGGCGCCTCTTCGACCTCGCGCGGGCGATCTACCTCGAAGACCACCGCGTACAGCTCGCCGCGAACCAGACGGGATTCCTCGCGTGGCTCGCCCTGGAGTCGAACGACCTCGCGCGCGCCGAAGCCGAGCTCGACGCGCTCCCTGATGACAAGGAGCTCTCCCACGCCCGCTGGCGCGCGCGTCTGCTCCGCGCAGATCTCGAGCGCGCGAAGGGCGACGTCACCCGCGCGATCGCGATCGCGAACGCGGTGATCGAAGACCACGCGAAGGAGCGCGACGGCGCCGCCACCGAAGAGTCGATCAGCGCCTACGCGATCCTCGCCGAGGCCCACGCGGCGCGCGGCGATCTCGAGCGGGCGATCGAAGCGCAGCGCCGCGCGTGGTCCGAAGTCCTGCGTGTCGGTCGCTCGACGTGGCTGCGCAGCGCGATGGGTTCGTATCTCCGTCGCGGTCACGCGGTGCGCTCGGACCTGATCGAATTGCTCGTGCGCCACGGCGAGATCCGCGAAGCCTTCGAGGTCGCCGACACCGGGCGCGCCGAGGTCTACCGCGAAGTCGCGGCGAGCGCACACCCCGAAGCATCTTCCGAAGCGTGGGCCGAACACGTCGCGCGACGCGCGCAGCTCCTCGCCGCGCTCGAGCGCGGCTGCCGCGCCGACGCCGACGCCTGCCGCCGCGATCTCGATCGACGCATCGACGCCTGGAGCGAAGCGGCCGCGCGCATCTACGATCCGCCGAAGCGCGCGCACCACGCACGGACCGACCTGACCGCGGTCCGCCGCGCGCTCGACGAAGGCCAGGCCGTGCTCCTCGCGGAGTCCACTTCGTCCGGTACGCTCCGGACGTTCTGGCTCGACGCCCACGGCGTGAAGACCGCGACCACCGCCGCGCTCGCGTCGCCGTGGCGCGCCGAGATCGCGGCGGCGCGACACGTGTTCGTCGTCCCGCACGATCCCGTCGCTCACCTCAGTGGCGTGTCGTGGTCCGTGCTCCCGCACGCGGGTTGGCTCGCAGAGCCCCACGCCGAGAGACACGCCGACCAACGCTGGGTGCTCGGCGATCCGACGACCGAGGCCGAGCAGGCGTGGGTCGCCGCCGAACTCGAAGCCGATCGCCTCGTCGGCGACGCCGCGCCGCGCGCGCTCCTCGCGCGCGTACGCGACGCCGAGCTCCTGCACTTCGCCGGGCACGGCCGCATCGTCGGCGCCGACCCCTGGAACACGCACCTGCGCCTCGGGCCGAAGCGGGTGATCGCCGCCGAAGATCTCCTGGTCGCGCGGCCGGCCGTGCGCCTCGCCGTCCTCAACGGCTGCGAGACCGGCGCCGACGCCGAGGCGAACGCCATCGGGCTCCCGCAGCTGCTCCTCATGAGCGGCACGAGGTCAGTGCTCGCGACCGTGCGCCCCGTCCGGCAAGAGGCCGCCTTCCGCTTCGTGCGCCGCTTCTACGAAGCGGGCGGCGCGCGCTCGCCCGGCCCCGCGTTCCTCCGCGCCGCGCAGGCGTCGAAGTCCGCCGGTGATGACGACGCTTCGGCGTATCGACTCTGGGGTCTCCCGTAGCGCTCCCGTTCGCGACTGACATCCGAGGTCAGTAGCCCGGGCGCGCGCGATCGCCGCCGACCTCGGGTGTCAGGCCCCCTCTCCACCGTCGAGGGGTGCCGATATCCGAAGACCTCACCGCTCCCTTCGACCTCGATCGCGCCTGGGCCTGGGCCTACGCGCTGACCCCGATGCTGGCCGGCGAGGCCCGGACGATGCTCCCTTCGAGCGACGTGGAGGACGCCGTGTCCGAGGCGCGCATCCGCCTCGTCGACAAGGCGCTCCGCGGCCGCATCCGCCCGAACGGCGCGCGCGACCCGGCCGCTTGGATCCGCACGATCGTCCGCAACGTCCTCCGCGACATCGCGCGGCGCGTGCTGAGGCGGTACGAGCGCCTCACGCTGTCGCCGGACATCGAGCCGCCGGCGCCGCCCGCGCGCGAGGCGATCGAGGACTGGCGCACGTGGGGGATGGGCGCGGTGGACGGCCTCGTGCTCGTCGCGTTCGAAGCGCCCGACTCCATTGAAGCGAACGACATCGCCGCGGCGTCCGACGAGAGCCGCGGCGACGTGGGCCTCACACGAACCGCGGAAGACACGTGGCGGCGCTTCGTCGCGTGGCGCGCTTCACCGTCGCGCACGGACCCCGAGTTACTCTTCGTGTTGCGAGGGCCACCGGATCGCGAAGCGTGGACCGAAGCAGAGGCGAAGCGCGCGCGCGACTGGTCGTACCAACGTCGGCGGCGCGCGCGTCGTGCGGCGGAGCGGTTCAACCCCCTCCGGGAGTGATCGTGAAGGACGCGCCGAACGTCAGCTCGAAGTGATTCGCGAGGCCGACGTCGCTGAACGCCATCACGTGGCGCGCGTCGGCGCGGAGCGTGACGCCCTTCATCGCGACGGTCTTCACACCGGTGCCCCAGTGGAACGCGGGGTGGTGGTCGGCGCCCATGAAGGACTCGTGACCGGTGAGCCCCATGATCCCGCCGCCCGCGAGCACGAACGGCGTGAAGCGCGCCGGGTACAACGCGACGAGGTGCGCGCGCGCCGAGTACAGCTCACCGCGCGCGTCGCCGTTCGCGAGCTCGACGTGGCCGCCCTCGGCCTCGATCCCGACGAACGAGAACGGCAGGTAGGCGATCCGCAGCGACAGGTCGAGGCCCGCGCCGCCGAGCATCGCGGTCGTCCCGTCGTAGCTGAGGCCGGTGTTCTCGGCGGCCATGAACAGCCCCGCGGCAACGCCGATCTCGAACGCGTGATCCGGCGCGACCGAAGCCGACGCGGGCTGCACCGAAGGCGCGAGGTGGAGGAGCGTGACGAGGGCAATCGAGTTCATGACAACCGATGAGGTCGTCACGAACGATCGATCGCTTGAACGCGTTGAAAGGGGGTGTGTCGAGCTGACGCAGCCGAAGGTCAGGAGGCGCCGACCAAGTGCGCGGCGAGTGTCTCGCGATCGATCATCTGGTCTGCGCCTTCGGCACGCGACCACACCTGGACCTGCTTCGGGTCACTCGCGCGCACGGTCACCACGTGACGGAAGCCCGCCTCCTCGGCGCGCTTCTTCACCTTGCCGAGCTTCTTCTCCGCCTTCGGGTGCAGGTCGACCGAGCAGCCCGCCGCGCGCAGCGCGTACGCGATCGCGAGCGTGTCCTCGAGCGCGTCCTGATCGCCGGTGAGCACGAGGACGCTCCGCTGCGACAGCTCCGCGGGGAACATGCCCTTCTGCTCCATCACCACGAGGATGCGCTCGAGCCCGATCGAGAAGCCGCACGCCGGCACCGGCCGGCCGAGGAACATGCCGATCAGGTCGTCGTAGCGCCCGCCGCCGCCGAGCGAGCCCGCGAGGTCCTCCACCGCGATCTCGAAGATGCAGCCGGTGTAGTAGCCGAGGCCGCGCGCGAGCGTGGGGTCGAACGCGAGGTGCGCGCCCGAAGGCGTGTGCTTCGTGAGCGCGAGGACCTCGGCGATCTCGTCGAGCGCGGCGATCGCGGTCTCGTTGTCCGCGAGCTCGGCGCGCAGCTTGTCGTCACCGGCGAGGACGAGCGTCATGAGGCGCTCGGTCTGCTCCTCGGTCATCCCGCGCGTGGCGAGCTCGTTGCGCACGCCGTCGGCGCCGATCTTGTCGAGCTTGTCGATCGCGACGATGGCGTCGGACTCGTGCGCGAGATCGATCCCCGCGTGCTGCACGAACGCGCGCAACAGGCCGCGGTGGTTCAACCGGATCGTGAACTTGTCGAACCCGAGCCGCGTGAGGCACGTGGCGACGGCGCCCGTGACCTCGGCCTCGACCAGCATCGACTTGATGCCGCAGACGTCGACGTCACACTGGTAGAACTCGCGGAAGCGCCCCTTGCCGGGCGTGTCCGCGCGCCACACGGGCTGGATCTGGTAGCGCTTGAACGGCGTGGGGAGCTTGCCGTCGTACTCCGCGACCCCGCGCGCGAGCGGGACCGTGAGGTCGTAGCGCAGCCCCATGTCCGCGAGCATCGCCTCCGCGCCGGGCGCGGTCTCGCCGCTGCGGCCGACCACGAGGTTCTTCTCGTCCGCCACGAACGCGCCCGCCTCGCGGACGCCGTCGACCATCGCCTGCCCGCGACGCAGGATCTTGAAGACGAGCTGATCGCCCTCCTCGCCATACTTGCCCAGGAGCGTATCGAGGCGCTCGAACGTCGGCGTCTCGAGCGGCAGGAAGCCGTGCGCCTCG
>JAUHYN010001398.1 GCA_030426505.1 bacterium
CTGTCCGAAGCGGGCGAGGTCCACGAGGCCGTGGTCGAGAAGAACCGCGCGCTGAAGCTGGACGTCGCGACGCACAAGGCGCCGGAGCGCCTCGAGCGCATGGGCAAGAAATACGGGCTGCGGCCGCCGCGCCCGGAGCAGATCATCCGCGTCGACGCCGACGGCGCGGCGGGGGCGCGGCCATGACGCGGAAGAAGCGCGCCGAGAGCCCCGACACGCTGTCGAAGCGGCTCGGGTCGCCGTCCACGATTCGTCGCGCGCGTCGCGCGGCGAAGAACACGCGCACCAAGGCGCGCGTGCAGAAGAAGTCGACGCGCCCGAAGAAGCGGTCCGAGGGGCCCTCCGCGGCGGCGCGCCTGAAGGACGCGGCGGCGAAGCGCCTCGAGAAGGCCGCGGCCGCGCGCGCGAAGAAGAAGAGCGCGGCCGCGCGCACGAAGAAGGTCGAGAAGAAGGCGCCGCGGACCGAAGGGCTGTTCGCCAAGAAGACCGCGACGAAGTCGGCGTCCCGCACGCCGACGCGATCGAAGCGACGCAAGACGGGCGAAGGCTGGCTCGCGGCGTTGTTCGCGCGCGCCGAGACGCGCCGTCGCGCGCGGCGCACGCCGCCGCCGCCCGAGCCGATGACTTCGGGGCGCGTGCGCGAAGAGAACGCGGTGCCCGGGCGCTGGCGTATCCGCGGCGTGCTCGCGCTGTTCGTGATCGGCGCCGGTGTGTTGATCGCGCGCGCGGCGCAGCTGCAGGTCGTGGACGGCGAGCGCTACGAGGACGTCGCGACCCACCAGGCGACGAGCAGCTCGCGCATTCAGGCGAAGCGCGGCGTGATCTCCGATCGTCACGGGCGCGAGCTCGCGATCACGGTGGATGTCGACTCGGTCGTCGCGAATCCGCGTCAGGTCGACGCCGCCGCAGCGGCCGCGAAGTTGGCGCCGATCCTCGGGACCTCGAAGTCGCGCCTCGAAGAGAAGCTCTCGAACCGCCGGTACTTCACGTATCTGTCGCGGCGCGTGGACGGCGCGACCGCGGCGAAGGTGCGCGAGGAGAACATCCGCGGCGTGTGGACGCAGCCGGAGCCGAAGCGCTTCTACGCGAACGTCGGCCTCGCTTCGCACATCCTCGGGTTCACGAACCTCGAGGGCGAGGGCAAAGCGGGCGTCGAGATGGTGCTCGACGATCAGCTGCGCGGCGGGAGCTATGTGCTGCCGGGGATGCGCGACGCGCTCGGAAACAAGGTGTTCTCGGAGGGCTTCGTCCCGCACGCGGAGCTCGAGGGCGCCGACGTCACGCTCACGATCGATCGTCAGATCCAGTACGCGGCGGAGTCGGCGGTCGCGCGCGCGGCCGAGAAGTTCCAGGCGAAGGGCGCGGTCGCGATCGTCCTCGAGCCGGCGACCGGTGAGGTGCTCGCGCTCGCGAGCTACCCGACGTTCAACCCGAACAACCTCAACGGGACGACGCCGAAGGAGCGCATCAACCGCGGCGTGAGCGCGATCTACGAGCCGGGCTCCACGCTGAAGATGGTGACGATCGCGGCGGCGCTCGACGAGGGCCTGCTCGATCGCGACGCGGTGATCGACTGCGAGGACGGGCTGTGGCGCGTCGGTGGTCGGACCATCCGCGACTCGAATCACAAGTATGGGGAGCTGTCGGTCACGCAGATCCTCAAGGTGTCTTCGAACATCTGCTCCGCGAAGATCGGGTTCCTGCTCGAGCGCGAGCGCCTGCACGACTGGCTCTTCCGGTTCGGCTTCGGTGAGAAGACCGGCGTCGAGCTCCCCGGCGAGCTGCGCGGCCTGATTCGCCCCGCGAAGAAGTGGCGCGACATCGCGCTGGCGAACATCGCCTTCGGGCAGGGCATCGCGGTGACGCCGCTGCAGATCATCCAGGCCGCGTCGACGATCGCGAACGACGGTGTGCTCGTGCGCCCG
>JAUHYN010001399.1 GCA_030426505.1 bacterium
CCCTCGACGATCCACTTCTGGAGAGTCGTTAGCTCGCGGAACGCGATCATCTGGCCGTCCGGTTTACGGACCAGCCACTCGCGCCCCTGCGGGCCCGGTCCAATGGCCGTCGACGCGCGCGGGGGCGGCTTGCGCCCCGGGCGACGGACCTTGAAGACGAACCCACAGGCCGTGCACTTCACGGTGACGCCGTTGGCGCCGATGCGGTTCTCGTCGAACTCGTACTCGGTGCCGCACTTGTCGCAGCGAACGTCCATGGGCCCTGAAGGGCCCAGACGTTATCACGAGTCCCCGACGAATCTCACGAAACGGGCGACCACGGTCTTTTGCACGTCGCCAAACCGTATCCTCAGCTTGGCGCGGGGCCCCTCGCCGTCCCTCGACTCGATGATCCCCTCCCCGAACAGGTTGTGGTGGACCCGCGCGCCCCGCCCGAATGTCCCGCCCCCCGATGAGGGCATGTCCGACATGACGTCATGGACCGGTAACGACTCCGCCACCGCCGGCGGCGCGTCGAACCGCGGCGCCGCCCGGGGCGCCTCGATCGGCACCGACGGCGCGCCGCCGAGCCCCCCGGCCGGGAAGGACCCGAAGACCCGGTTCGGCAGCTCCCCGAGGAAACGCGAGGGCCGCCGCACCTCTTGCCGCCCGTAGATGTATCGGCTGCGCGCACACGTGAGGTTCAGCTCGCGCTTGGCCCGCGTCATCCCGACGTAACAGAGGCGCCGCTCCTCCTCCATCGAGTCCGCGTCCTCCGCGTCGATCGCGCGCTTGGTCGGGAAGGTGTGCTCCTCCATCCCGACCATGAACACGACGGGGAACTCCAGACCCTTCGCGGCGTGCAACGTGAGGAGTCGGACCTGACCGCCTTCGCCGACGTCGTCGTCCGCGGAGACCAGCGCCGCTTCGTCGAGGAACGCCTCGAGCGGGGTGCGCGCTCCGGCCCGAAGGCCGGCACCTCACCCGCCTCGGGGTCGTCGGCGTTCTCGTCGCCACGGGCTTCCGCGAGGAGCCCTTCGTGTTCCGCGATCGAGGAGACGAGCTCCTTGATGTTCTCGATCCGATCCTCGGCGGTGAGCGGCTCGCTCTTCTTCAGGTACGCCTGGTACTTCGTCCGCTCGATCACGGCGCGCGCGACCTCTTCGGCCGGCTCCGTCTTCGACATCTCGCGCAGCTCGAGCAGCAGCCCTTGGAGGTCGCGGAGCTTCTTGATCGTCGCTTTGCCGAGCCCGCCCGCGGCGAGGTCTTCGTCGGGGAGGCCCAACACGTGCGCGCCCGACACCGTGTGGTCCTCCGCGAGCGCGGCGAGCTTGTCGAGCGTGGTCTTGCCGATGCCGCGCGGCGGCGTGTTCACGATGCGCGTGAAGTCCTGGTCCGACGTCGGGTTCGCGGTGACGCGCAGGTACGCGAGGATGTCCTTTACTTCGCGCCGCTCGAAGAACGCGGTGCCGCCGATCAGCTTGTACGGGATGCGGTAGCGCCGCATCGCCTCCTCGAACTGACGCGACTGCGCGTTGAGGCGGTACAGCACCGCGAAGTCCTCCGGGGTCGCGCCCTCGCGGAGGCGGTGGGCGACGACGGCCGCGATCATGTCGGCTTCTTCGTCGCCGCGGTCGCGCATCGCGAGGCCGAGGAGCGCGCCCTCCGCGGCTTCGGTGAAGAGCGTCTTGTCGTGGCGCTTCCGATTGTGGCGGATGATGTGGTTCGCCGCCTCGAGGATCGTCGCGGTGCTCCGGTAGTTCTGTTCGAGCTTCACGACGGTCGAGCCGTCGAACTCGCGCTCGAAGCCGAGGATGTTGGAGACGTTCGCGCCACGCCACCGGTAGATGGCCTGGTCGTCGTCGCCGACCACCGCGAGGTTCTTGTGGCGCGAGACGAGGTGCCGGAGCATGTCGTACTGCACGCCGTTGGTGTCTTGGAACTCG
>JAUHYN010001400.1 GCA_030426505.1 bacterium
CGCGAGATCCCCCGCGACCTTCTCGAGCTCCTCCGCGGTCTCGGTCGCGACGTGCGCGGCCTGCTCCTCGAAGGCGCGGACCTGGGGCTCGATGCGTTGCCAGGTGTCCTTGGCGTCCATGGAGGCGAGGTGCATCTGCACCTTCAGTTCGTCGCGGGTGCGGAGGAGGTCGGCCTTGAGGCGCTCGAAGCCGGAGGAGAACTTGCTGTCCGTCATGTCCTCCTCATGGGTACGGATCAGCGGACGTCTACCGTCGTGGACGCGGTCGCTTCGTTTCCGGCGTCGTCCTCGACGCGGATGAGGACCGTGCGCTGACCCTTACCGAGCTTCACGGCGCCGACGTCGTCGGAGTCGGTGAGGTCGACCTCGAGGGACTCGGTCTTCGCGTCGACCAGGCCGTCCTTCGCGGGGAGCATGAGCCAGGGGCCGCCGCCCACGGCGAACTCCGCGACGCCGATCGGCGTGGTGTCGTCCTCCGCGATCGCCTCGATCCGGATGCGGCCAGGGTTGGTGCTCTTCGCCGCGACCGACTTGATGCGCGGCGCGCCGTTGTCGATCACGAAAGGCTCCGACTCGAAGCGATCGGTGAGCGCAGCGTCGGGCGCGTTCGAGGGCCGGTCCGACGCGGTGACGCGGAAGCGGTAGCGACCGTCCGGGTACGCGCGCGAGTCGAAGGACCAGTACTCGTCGGTGAGGTCGTCGGCGACGACGTGCCAGTCGATCGTCGGCGGGTCGAGGCGGGTCATCTCGACGCGGAAGAGGAGGTCATCGTGGTTGGTGTCGGCCGCCGTCCACGCGACGGTCATCATCCCGGGGCGAATGCCCTGGCGGGCGCGGACGCGGTCGGTGTTGCGCTCCGGCTTGCGGAGGTCGCGGATCACGTTGGTCGAGAGCGTGACGGTCTTCTCCTTTTCGTCCTCCTTCGGGAGCGACGCCATGTAGACGCCGCGTCGGAGCATGAACACCTCGCGGACCTCGGGCGCGACGTTCGCGCGCACGATGGAGGCGTGCAGCGACTTCACGACGGGCGCGTTGTTCGCGCCGCCGGAGAGCTCGGCGCGGATCTGCACGTAGCGCACGCGCGGCAGCTTCACGGCGCCTCCGTCGGAGTCCGTCACCGAGCCGACCCAGTCGCTCCACGTGTCGTCGTGTTCCTTCGTGTTGCCGCCGCGGATCGACAGCGCGACGCGGCCGCCCTTCGGGACGTTGGCGTCGAACCACAGGCGCCCGATCTGCGAGGACCGCCTCAGGTCCTGCTCCTTCGAGATGTAGATCGACTTCGTGCGGAGGCCGGGGCCGATGCGAGCGATCTGCCCGCGGGGCGCGGTGCCCACGAAGAACGCGCCGCCGGTCGGCGCCGCGAGGATCGAGGTCGCGATCGGGGCCTCGAGGCTCGTCACGAGGAGGAGGCGGTCGCGGTCCGCGGTGTCGATCGCGTAGACGCGGCTGCGCCCCTTCGCGGAGGTCGCGGTGACGAAGTACAGGCGCTGCTGCTTCGCGTCGAAGTGCAGGTCCATCGCGCCCTCGGTCTTGGCGCTCCACAGCGTCTCGACGTGGCCGTCGAGGCGGATGCGCACGATCTCGCTGCCCTTGATCGGGGAGCTGTCGTCGGTGCTGTCGCCCTTCACCGGGCCGATCCACTGGTTCGGGATCAACGCGCCGGCCTTCGACTCGCTCACGAACGACGCGAACAGATCGCCGGTCTTCGGGTCGACGGCGAACGCGGTGACCTCCTCCATCTCGGAGTCGTAGAGCGCGCGCGCCTTCTTGTCCTTGGTGAGTTCGTAGACGATGCCCTTGTCGCCGCCGCCCGCGATCCAGCCGCGCTTGTCGTGGCGGATCAGCGCGCGCACGTGCTTCTCCTTCGGCTCGAAGACGACCTCGGTCTTGCCGTCGGTCTTCACGCGCAGGACCTGCCCCGG
>JAUHYN010001401.1 GCA_030426505.1 bacterium
CACTTCCAGGTCACGTACGATCACTTCCTCGAGGTGTATGGTGAGGAGCACCCGACGTCGCTCTCGGCGCTTTCATCACTCGGGGTCGCGCTGCGTCGAACGGATCCAGAGGCGGCGCTGCCTCTCCTGTCGCGGGCGATGGAGGTGGGCGCGCGTGTCAACGGACCCGCCCACTTCTCGACGCTCGGGGACAGCAACCACTACGCGAAGGCGTTGCTCGCGCTCGGCCGCCACGACGAGGCGCTCGCGTCGATCGACGAGACGATCGCGGTCGCTGGCGATGAAGCGCCGCCGTTCCTCTACCTCGCCCGCGCCCAGATCCTCACGGCGAAAGGAGCGCCCGAGGCGCTCGACGCCATGCGCGCGGTTATCGCAATGTACGTTGCGAAGAGTGGTCTCGAAGCGGACGGGACGTACTTTGCGTTCCTCGCCTACGTCACGCTGCTCGTGGACCGCGGAGAGAACGAAGAGGCGCGACGGGAGGGGCGGCGGATCCTCGACGTCCTCGAGACGCGGTTGCCGCCCGGGCACAAACGCAGGGTGGAGATCGAAGCGCTCCTCGAACGCGCGCGCGCGGAGGACTGACGAAGCTCAGTCTTCGTCGCGGCGAAGCTCGGGCGGGACGCGGTACTCGGAGCTGGAGGTGAGGAACGCGTCGGGCGCGGCTTCGTCGCTCGCGAGGAGGGCGAGAACCTCTTGCACCGTCTCGTCGTCGCCGGGGCACTGCGACCCCAGGAACGCTTCGCGCTCCTCGACTGCGACGAGGAGCGCCTCGTCGAAGAGGCGGCGCGTGCGTTCGAAGTCCGCGGTCATTCGATCACAGCGGGCAGCAGGTGAGGACGTACGAGAGGTCGTTCACGGTGTTGCCGCCGTTCTCGCGCGTGAAGTTCATCCCCGCGACGAACATGCCGTTGGGGCAGCTCCGAGCGTTCGTCGTGGGGTGCGAGATGCGACGCGGCGTCAGGTCCTGGCAGTTGCCCGACCACGTGTTGCCCTGGGCTTCCACGTCTCCGCTCATCTGGGCGCCGCCCAGAATCAGGAGCTCGCCGTCGACGAAGACCCGGTCATCCGAGCTGCCCCCGCTGAGCCAGAGTGAATCGTTGGAGCTTGCGGGTTCGAGCGTGGGGTTGCCCAAGAGGGTGCGGACGCGAAGGGAGCCGATCTGGTTGTCGGTACCCGAGACGACGACGCCACCCCTCAGCCGCGCGAGCCCGAGCGACTCGAACGTACCGGTCGCGGACACGTTGCCGACCACGTCGAGCGACGAGTTGACCTGCCCGCCGACCGTCAGGTCCCCGGCCACCGTCATGTCCGCGGCGTTGCCGGTCCACGCGGAGTACGGCACGGCCTCGATCGCCTGGCGCCCGACGAGCGGGACGAACGTGCCGCCCGCGTCCTCGATCGCCATCGCGATGTAGAGGCGGTCGCCGTCGAGCACGGTCTCGTCCAGCGTGCGCGCGCCGATCTGCGCGCCCTGGCCGATCGCGACGGAGAAGTGCCCGTTGTAGAGCGTCACGGTCTGCGTCTCCGAGTAGCGCAGGTTTGCGGCGGTGGTCGCGGACGGGTCGTCCCACAGCTCGAAGCGGATCACACGCGTGCCGGCCATGGGTTGGTTGTCGAGCATCAAGAACCCGTCGTACGGGATCGTGAGCCCGCCGCTCATCAGGTTGCTCGTGGCGGGATCACCGTCGGCGGCGTAGGTCTCGGCCACGCCGGCCGACATCAGCCGGGGATTGATCGTCTACGTTGTTGCCGGCGCCATCCTGCTTGCCGGGGCGAGCCTGCTGATCCTGCCCGTTCTCGCGGATGGGAGCGTGATTCGCGCTCTGGTCACCAATGTGGCTGCGCTGGGTGCCTCCTATGCCGCCATTCATGCCGAGGAGGAACGCGTCCAGTCCGGCCGCGCGGAACAAGTGAACGC
>JAUHYN010000257.1 GCA_030426505.1 bacterium
TCGCGGCGCTCCCCACGATCTCGGAGCACGCCGCGAACCGGGACGCGGACCGCCTGATGGCCACGTTCGAGCGCGCGCTGCGGGCCACGAACTTCGTCACCGTCCCCGCGATGACGATGATGGTCGTGGCGGCGGCGCCGATCGTCGCGGTGCTGTTCCGGCACGGGGCGGTCACCGTGAAGGCCGGCGCGCTGACCGCGCAGCTGACGTTGCTGTTGTCCGCCGCGCTCGTGCCGATCGGCGTGGTGCGGGTCCTCGTGCCGACCTACTACGCGCTCGGCGACACGCGCACGCCGGTCATCGCGGCGTTCGCGTCGATGGTGACGACCGGCGCGGTGGGGTGGCTGACGATGGGCGTGTTCGGGATCGCGGGGCTCACGACCGCGACGGTCGTCGCGGCGCTCGCGCAGATGGTCGTGCTCGGCGTCGCGTTCAAGGGGCGCGTGAAGGCGGTGATCGGCGAGCGGACGAAGCCGAGGAAGGGCCCGACGGTGGTGGGGCACGCCGGTCGGTGCTTCGTCGCGGTGGCGCCCGGCGCGGCGCTCGCGTTCTGGGCCTCGCGCGCGCGGCCGTGGCTCGGCGGCGACAACCTCACCGGCGCGGTGTGGCTCGTCGCGGTCTTCGGCCTCGCCATCCCGGCCTACTTCGCGCTCGCCAAGGTGCTGAAGATCGAGGAGGGCGAGCTGATCCTGGGCGCGCTCCGGCGCCGCGCGCGCCGGTCCGCGTGAAATGTAGGCTCGCTGTGGAAAACGTGTGCCCAAGCCTGGGTGTGGCCCGGACAACGGTACGAAATTCGTTGCGGTTCCAACGCTATGCACAAATCTTGTGCATGGGGACGGCGCCGAACTCTGCTAGCCTCCGCGCCCGATGACGCGCCCGGCGCCCCTCGCGGACGAGGATCGGCTCACGAACCCTGGCGACGCGGAGCGCGATGGCTTCGGGTCCGCCTTCGAGCGGCTGGTCGGGATCATGGCGCGCCTGCGCGGCGACGACGGCTGCCCCTGGGACCGCGAGCAGACGCTCGAGTCGCTCGAGCCGTTCCTCATCGAGGAGGCCTACGAGGTGCTCGACGCGATCGAGTCGGGCGACGTCGCGGAGCACCAAGAGGAGCTCGGTGACCTGCTCCTTCAGGTCGTCTTCCAGGCCGAGGTGCGCCGCAACGAGGGCGCGTTCGACGTGCGCGACGTGGTCAACGGCATCAGCGACAAGCTCGTGCGCCGACACCCGCACGTCTTCGGCGACCGCGACGCGCACGACGCCGACCACGCCTACAAGCGGTGGGAAGAGATGAAGGCGAAGGAGAAGGGCGATCGCTCGGTGCTCTCCGGCGTGCCGCGTCAGCTCCCCGCGCTCCTCCGCGCGCAGCGCGTGACGGACAAGGCGAGCAAGGTCGGCTTCGACTGGGAGAAGATCGCCGGCCCGGTCGAGAAGCTCGACGAGGAGCTCGCGGAGTTCAAGGCGGCGATCGCGAGCGGCGACAGCGCGGCGATCGAGCACGAGCTCGGGGACCTGTTGTTCACGATGGTGAACGTCGCGCGCTTCGTCGATGTGCAGGCGGAGGACGCGCTCCGCCGCACCGTCGATCGCTTCAGCCGCCGCTTCGAACACGTGGAGCGCGCGATGAGGGCCGAGGGCCGGCCGATGCCCGAGGCGTCGCTCGACGAGCTCGAGGCGAAGTGGGAAGAGGCGAAGGCCGCGGAGCGCGAGTAGGGTCGAGTACCTCACGTCCCAAGGGGGCGTCCACGAACGCGAGCACCTACGTCAGACGCGCGCTCTGCGCGCGCCTTCCTGGCACAGCTCGAGATGAACGTCCCAACGGGACGTCCACTCTCGCTAGAAGATCTCATAGACCTCGACCCAGTCGGCCGCGAAGGTGGAGTCGTAGGTGCGGAAGCCGATCGAGCCCGCGAAGAAGGTCGACGAGCGCGCCGTGAGTTCGACGCCGCCGACGGTACACACGTAGTTCATGCCGGTCGCGCGGAGGTTGATGCGCAGCCACTGTCCCGGCTGGAACGTGCCGGGGACGCTCTCGAGCGTCGTCGCGACGGTGCCTTCGTGTTCCGCGAGGACCAGCTCGCGGCGCTTGAGATCCACGCCGCACGTCACGTAGCGGCTCGGCGTCACTTGGCTGACGCGCGCGATGAGGCCGGCGTGCCCGCTGCGCGCGGTGTTGTCGTTGCCGACGCGGTCCACGCGGATCAACGTGCGGATGAGGTAGTCCCCCCAGGTGGGCTCCGGTCCGATCCAACCCTCGCGTTCGAACGGCTCCAGTGCGCTGACGACGAGCTGCCCGCGGTCGGGTCGGATCGACATCGTGACGGACGAGAAGATCCAGCGCTGATCGATCGTGTCGAACTGATCCGAGAACAGGAGGTTGTTCGGCGAGTCCGGCATCGGATCCTCGTCGTCCGGGATGCCGTCCGAGTCGCGGTCCATCACCGGGCCGCCGTCGTAGACGCCGGCGTCGCGTGGCGCGAAGCCCGCGTCGCGTTCGCCCGCGTCGGGTAGACCACCATCGTCCGAGGGGCCCGCATCGTGTGCGTCGGGGCCCGCGTCGGTGGTCGTGCTGGTCTGCACGGGGCCGCCGTCGCGCATCGGCTCCACCGCCTCCGGGACGCAGGCGGCAGACACGAGGAGCGCGAGGAGCGATGCGACCGGTTTCGTCACGCGACCTCGCGACGGTAGCGGCGCGACCGGGAGGTTGTCGAGTCGCGCATCAGGCCGCGTCGCGCGCGCGATTTTTGTCGAAACCCCCTCGACATCCGCTCCATCTCACCCCAATCTCCGGCCCGCCAGAAGGTTCCTGAGCATGAGCACCATTACGTTTCAGTGCACTTCCTGTGAGGCCGACTTCGACGTCAACGTCACCCAGCTCCTCGAGCGCCCGACTGCGATCAAGTGTAGTCACTGCAGCTCGCGTCCGAGCTCGAATCGCTGCCATTCGTTCGCGCAGGCCCTCGACGACCTGCTGACGGCGATGTCGGCGCTGCGGAGCAAGGTGCAGTTCGAGTTGAACCTCGACAACGACGACCTCCCGCCCCCGTACGGGCCCTCCGACGAGGAAGGCGCCGCCGGCGCGCTCGGGCTCGTCAGCAGCGGCGACGAGGACGAAGACGAGGACGAGGACGACGAGGAGTTCGACGAGGACGAAGACGAGGACTTCGAGGAAGAGGAAGACGACGACTTCGACTTCGACGACGACGAGGACGAAGACGGCGACTTCGAAGAGGAAGAGGACGACTCGTTCTGACGGAACCTGAGGTAGAATCGAGCGCCAGGCCGCGTAGGACGGCCAGGGAGGTCCTTCCGTTGCGCTCGTCTACACTCCTGAGCACCCCACTCGCCCTCACGTTCGGTCTGGTCGCGTTCGCCGCGACGAGCCCCGCTTCGGCACAGAGCTACACCGTCCAGACGGGCTCGCTCCCGTTCCAGAGCATCGCCGGCACGGGCACTCCGATCGCCGTCCCGGTCGCGGACGACGACTACGGCACGTTCACGCTGCCCTTCGCGTTCCAGTTCTTCGGGCAGTCGGTCCCCGCGGGCACGTCGCTGTACGTGACGACGAACGGCCTCCTCGCGATCGGATCGCCGGACACGGCGTACAACAACGTCAGCATCCCTTCGTCGGCGACGCCGAACCGCTTCATCGCGCCCTTCTGGGACGACCAGACGTTCGAGTACGGCGCGACCGCGCACTACCTCGTCTCCGGGAACACCGCGGTGATCGAGTGGACCGCCGTCGCGTCGCTCGACTTCACGACCGAATCGGTGAGCTACCAAGTCGCGATCGATAGCGTGTCGAACAGCATCGCGGTGTCGTTCGGTCCGCGCACCGGCGGGACCGGGTGGAGCGGGACCGTCGGCCTCGAGGACGCGAGCGGCGTGAACGGCGCGTCGCTGCCGTGCTCGCCGAGCTGCACGCTGTCGGACGTCCCGAACGGGCAGGGCGTGGTGTTCATGCCGTCCGCCAACCCGCCGATGCAGGCGGACCTGATCCCTTACTTGCTGTCGTCCGTGCCGAGCCAAGTCACAGCCGGGATGCAGGTCTCGTTCGACTACGAGGTCATCAACGACGGCGCGGGCCCCGCGGGCGCGACCTCACTCGCGCTCCTCGCGAGCACGTCGAACCCGGTGACGGTGAACGACCTCGTGGTGGGCGCGGCGTCGGTGCCGGGGATCCAGGCGGCCGCGGCGTTCAGCGACACCGTCTCGTTCACGGTCCCGTCCGTGCCGGGCCGCTACTACCTCGCGTTGATGGCGGACTACGACGGCGTCGTGTCCGAGCGCAACGAGACGAACAACCTCTCGCAGCTCGGCAGCATCGACATCGTGCCGGGCGGCGGGAACGAAATCACGATCACCACGAACTCACTCCGCAACGGGACGGTCGGTGAGTTCTACGAGGTCGCGCTCACGCAGGTCGGCGCGTCGAGCCCGTCGTGGAGCATCCTCTCCGGCGCGCTCCCCCCGGGCCTCACGCTCGACTCGAACGGCTACATCCTCGGGACGCCGACGGCCGCGATGACCGCGTCGTTCACGGTCGAGTGCAGCGACATCGAGCTCGAACCCGCGACCAAAGCGCTCACGCTCACGATCGACGGGAGCACCACCGGCATCCGCCTCACGCAGTCTTCGCTCCCGCCCGCGACCGTCGGCGCCGCGTACTCGGCGCAGCTCGAGGCGACCGGCGGCACCGCGCCCTACGCCTTCCAGGTGATCTCGGGCGCGCCGTCGTGGCTGGTGGTCACGGGGAACGGCGCTGTGTCCGGGACGCCGGACGCCGCGGGGACGTCGATGATGACCGTGTCGATCCGTGACGACCTCGGCGACAACGCGGTCGTCCCACTCACGATCGAAGCGGTCGCCGCGGGCCCGCTCGCGTTGGTGTCCTCGATCCCCACCGCGGTGGTCGGGCGCCCGTACTCCGCCGCCCTCGTGAGCGGCGGTCGCCCGCCGTACACCGTCACGGTCGACGCCGCGCCGCCCGGCTTCGCGGTGGACGCCGCGAGCGGTCTGTTGAGCGGCACCGGAACGATGGTCGGCGCGTTCACGATGAACGTCAGCGTGTCGGACTCGGACGGCGGCTCGGCCTCGGGCGCGGTCTCGCTCACCGTCGACGAGCTACAGATCCTCGAGATCGTCTCGTCGGACGTCACGGTGCGCGTGAACGCGGACAACAACGTGGCGCTCATGGCGCGCGGCGGCGTCCCGCCTTACACGTGGCAGGCGCAGGGTGCGTTGCAGCCTGGCCTCACCTTCGACGCGACCCGCGGCGCGATCGTGGGGCGGCCCACCGAGGTCGCGACCGCGACGATCAGCGTGACGATCACGGACGCCGACTTCGCGCAGGCGACCAGCGCGGTCATCGTGCGCGCGCGCTTCGTGACCGCCGCGATCGACGGTGGAAACCGGCGCGGCGGCTGCGGGTGTCAGACGGGCCTGCCCGCGGAGCCGGGCGCGCCGTGGGCGGTGTGGTTCCTCCTGCTGGCGGGGTTCGTGGCGCGGCGCGTGGTCCGCGCGCGGCGGCGTGCAGAATTCGTCCGCGTACGTTAGACACGAGGGCGTGGTCGAAGAGACGCACCAGCGCCGCACCAAGATCATCGGGACCATCGGGCCGGCGTCCTCCTCGCAGGAGACGCTCGAGGCCCTGATCCGCGCAGGCCTCGACGTCGCGCGCCTGAACTTCAGCCACGGCACCCACGAAGATCACCGCGCGGTCGTCGAGCGCATCCGCGCCGCCGAGCGCGCGACGCTCAAGCCGATCGCGATCCTCCAGGATCTCCAGGGCCCGAAGATCCGCCTCGGCCGCCTCGCGGAGGCGGTCACCCTCGTCGCCGGCGCGGAGGTCACGCTCTCCGCGGAGCACGACTTCGTCGGCGACGTAGACCGAATGCCCACCACCTACGACCGCCTCGCGAAGGACGTCTCGGTCCGCGAGCGGGTGCTCCTGAACGACGGCCGCGTCGCGCTCGACGTCCTGGAAGTGAAGGGCACCGAGGTCCGGTGCAAGGTGGTGATCGGCGGGAAGGTCTCGTCGAACAAGGGCATCAACCTGCCGGGCAGCCAGATCTCGGCGCCTTCGATGACGGACAAGGACCTCGAAGATCTCGAGTTTGGTCTGTCGCTCGGCGTGGACTGGGTCGCGCTGTCGTTCGTGCGTTCACCGCACGACGTGGAGCAGCTCCGCGAACACATGCGGTCGCACGGGCGGGTCGTGCCGATCATCTCGAAGATCGAGAAGCCCGAAGCGGTCGACCGCCTCGAACACATCATCGCGGCGAGCGACGGCATCATGGTCGCGCGCGGGGACCTCGGCGTGGAGTTGCCCGCCGAGCAGGTGCCGGGCGTGCAGCGGCGCGCGATCCGGATGGCGCGCGAGCGCGGCAAGATCGCGGTCGTCGCGACGCAGATGTTGATGTCGATGACGACACACGCGCGGCCCACGCACGCCGAGGTGTCGGACGTCGCGAACGCGGTCTTCGACGGCGCGGACGTCGTGATGCTCTCCGACGAGACCGCGATGGGCGACTTCCCGGTGAAGGCGGTCGAGACGATGTCCGCGCTCGCGAACGCCGCGGAGACCGCGCCGGATCCGTTCACCGTGCCGGAGTTCGCGGACGACGTCCGCAAGTCACACGCGTGGGCGATCTCGCACGCGGCGGTGGTGACGGCGCGCGAGATGAACGCGGTCGCGATCGCGTCGTGGACGCAGGGCGGCCTCGGCCCGCGCCTCATCGCGAACTGGCGGCCGCACTGTCAGATCTTCGGCTGCGCCTCCACCGACGAAGAGGTGCGGCGCATGGGCATGTACTGGGGCGTGCGCCCGCTGAAGATCGGGCCGCCGACCAGCGTGGAGTCGTTGGTGACGGCGGTGGAGGCGACCGCGCTCGACCGCGGGCTGCTGCCCGAGGGCGGCACGATCGTCATCACCACGAAGATGCCGTTCGCGCCGTCGCAGCCGACGAACATGTTGAAGCTGCACACGGTGTCCGGGAAGCGGCGGGGCTGAGGCTCTGCGGCGTTGGCCGATGCGCTCGGTCGTTTTTCGGTGAACGATCTCGTGACCTCCGACACTTGTCCTTCGTGCCCAGGACATGTTCGACGCGCGTCGCCGCCCCCCTGACTCTCCTCGTACTCGCCGCGTGCGGTGAAGGCTACGACATCGGCGGCACGGTCGCCGCCGTCGCCCCGGCCGGGAGCGACGCGACGTTCGTCTCGAACACGTTCCCAGCCGACTTCGCGCCCGGCGAGCGCGTCAGCGTCGAGGTCGTGGTCCGGAACGACGGCGCCGCTTCGCCCGCCAACGACTGGGCGGCGGGCGCCGTCCGCCTGATCCCCACCAACAATCCGTTCTCGGTGGCCCCCGCGACGCTCGCCGCGCCGACGGTCGTCGGCGACACGGCGACGTTCCGCTTCGTGGTCACCGCCCCGAACACCCCGACGTCGGCGTTCCAGACCCAGCTCTACTACGCGGCGCCGCCGAACGTCGGCTACTTCGGGCCCGGGCTCACGTTCTCGAACGTCCCCGCGCAGAACGCACAGCGTCGCTGGGACTGCGGGTTGGTGAGCACCGACCTGCCGGCGACGATGACGCCCGGCGAGCGCCGCACCGTGAGCGTGACCGTCCAGAACACCGGGACGAACACGTGGCTCGCCAGCGATCACTGCCTGCTCGCGCGGGACGCGACGCCCGGGCTGTGGGGCGCGAAGAACTGCCCCGTCCTCGACGCCGACGTCCCGCCCGGCGGCACCCACACGTTCTCCTTCCTCGTCGACGCGCCGACCGTGTCCGGGCCGTACGACTTCGTGCGGCAGATGTCGCAGCTCGGGAGCGTCGCGTCCGGCAGCGTGCGCGTCTTCGACGCGACGAACGGCTGCATCGAGCAGCAGGTCCTCGTGGGCATGGGCACCGCGCCCATCTACGACGCGCAGTTCATCGCCGCGGAATCCACGATCGACGAGGCCACGCCGCTGCTCCCGGGCGAGACGATCGCGGTCGACGTCACCTACGAGAACGTCGGCGATCAGACGTGGACCGCCGCCGACTTCTTCCTCGTGACGCGCAACCAACCCGCCGACCTGTGGGGGCCGCGCACCGTGCATGGCATCGCGAACGACGTCGCGCCCGGCCAGCGCTACACGTTCACGTTCTCGATCACCGCGCCCGCCACACCGGGCGCGTACACGAACGCGTGGCGGATGCTCGGGCGCGCGCCCGCGCCGGGCTACTTCGGTGAGCGGATCGATCTGCCGGTCACGGTCAGCGACCTCGCTCAGGCGGCCAACGACGCGATCGTCTTGTCGACGAACATCCCGGCCTCGCTGCGCGTCGGAGAGAACGCGCAGTTCTCGGTCACGATGAAGAACAAGGGCACGCGCACGTGGTCGGCGTCGGAGGGCTACGCGCTCGCCGCCGCGCACACGCCCGGTGGCCAGTGGGGCCTCGCGCAGCACCCGCTCCCGGCGGGCGTGACCGTCGCGCCGCACCAGACGCACACCTTCCAGTTCACCGCGCGCGCGCCGTCGGGCGCCGGCACCTACGCGACGCAGTGGCGGATGCTGCAGGCACCGTCGGCGGGCGGCCCCGGCCTCTTCGGCGAGGCCTCGAACGACCTCGTCGACGTCACGCTCCTGGCGCCTCCGGTCGACGCTGGCGTCGCGCCGGACAGCGGCGTCGCGCCGGACAGCGGCGTCGCGCCGGACAGCGGCGTCGCGCCGGACAGCGGCGTCGCGCCGGACGCCGGGGTCGTCGCGCACCCGATCACGCTGCTCGGACCTTGGGACACGTACGTCGTGAGCGACGGCGCGATCCTCAACACGTGCCCGATGCCGCAGACGGGCATGACGAGCTGTACGCTCTGGGTCACGGAGGGGGCCTGGTTCGAGGCGTACGGCCAGATCCCCGGCCACTGCTACAACGATGCGACCTGGGTGGCGTGCAGTCAGGGGGCGGCGATCAACAACTGCACGACCAACCCGCTCGCGTACTCCCGCTGCGAGAGCTACTTGGTCGACGGTCCGGTGACCTTCGTTCGATCGGTCTGGTACGACGGAGGCATCGGTGCGTGCGGTCCGACGCCGATGATGTGTCCAGCCGGACAGATCTGCGGGCAACACGGTACGGCGTACTGCGGCGCATGCCCGACGGCGGGTGACGTCTGCGTTCAGGATCACTTCCAGGCGTACTGCGTCACGCCGACGACGTGCCCCTAGCAGGACGCTGAAAAACGCCGTTCCTCGGATCCACGACAGGCGCTTCCCGTGATCTACGTAGTGAATGCGCGGACGGAAGACGAAGCAGGTCTCGATGCTGGTGGTCT
>JAUHYN010000258.1 GCA_030426505.1 bacterium
CGAGACCGGCACCATACTGTACGGCTCGGTGGAGGGGCGCACGAGAGCGTCGGTGACCGCCGACCTCGACGCGGACCTCGCGACGCTCGAACGCCGCGGGATGATCGCGCGGACGGAGAACCCGCATGCGTCGGTGACGATGCGCGGGGCCCCGGTCGCCGCGAAGCTCGCGTTGCCCGCGCCTTTTTCGCGACTCGTCGCGATCGCGCGTGACACGCTGGCCTCCATTTGAGCGCGAGCGTTCAGTCCGGCGTCGACTTCGCGATCATCACGATCAAGGAGGAGGAGTTCGACGCCGTCCTCCGGCGGTACCCGCCCACCAAGAGCCGCTCCGGCCTGTGGGAGTACAACGTCGCGGACGTCCCCGTCCCCGGTGAAGACCACCGCTTCTACAAGGTCGCGATCGTCCGCTGCCTGAAGCAGGCGACGAACGAAGCGCAGAGCATCACCGCGTACGTCATCGAGGACCTCGAGCCGCGGTGGATCCTGCTCGTCGGGATCGCGGGCGCCATCCCCGCGCCCGAGTACACGCTGGGCGACGTCGTCGTCTCCACGCGCATCTACGATCTCAACGTCGGTGCGCTCGCGCCCGGCGACGACCACCAGTACGCGATCACGAGCGACTCCATCCACGAAGACTTCGCGCCGTTCGTCGCGAACCTCCCGGCGAACCGCGCGGCGCTCGGAGACTGGAACGCGCCCGAGCGCATCGGACGTCCGCGCCCCACGGTCGACGTCGCGCGGATCGAAGAGCTCCTCAACGGCGACCAGGAGTGGAAGGGAAAGATCCGCCGCTCGATCCACCGGCACTTCGGAACGCCGACCGCGCGCGAGCGCAACCCGGTCTTCACCGCCGGCCCGATCGCATCGAGCGACGACCTCATCAAGGACCCGCAGATCCTCCAGCGCTGGCTGACGCACGCGCGCGACATCTACGCGGTGGAGATGGAGTCGGCCGGCGTCCACGCGGCCGCCCGGCGCCGCGGGCACAGCTACCCGTTCGTCTCGATCCGCGGCCTGTCGGACGTCGTCGGCCTCACGCGCGACCACGACTGGACGATGTACGCGTGCGAGACCGCGGGCTCGTTCACGCGCGCGTTCACCGACATGCTCGCGCCGCGACCGAAGCGCACCGAGCGCCTCCGGCCGCGCTTGGACCCGCCGGTCGATCGGCCGCCCGTGTACGAGATCCCGGCCAACCTCGGTGCGGCGCCGCGGACCGACCCCCTCGTCGTGGTCCACCACGTGGAGGGGAGGGACGTCACGGAGGCGTACCTGTCGCGCGGCGCGGTGCCGAGCACCGAGGCGGTCACCGGTGTGCTCCGCAAGCTCAACTGGCACTGGCGCGAGCCGCTCTCCGCCGACGAGCGCGCGCTGCTCGACCAACAACCGCTCGTCCCCGGCATCAACTACCCGTCGCCGACCTGGGTGATCGAGGGGCTCGAAGCAGCGCCGGACTTCATCGCGTCGACCGCCGAGGCGATCCGCGGGACGGCGCGGTGGCCGGAGGCCTACCGCCTCACGCGCGCGCTCGGCGCCGGTCACACGCGGCTCGCTCACACGCTCGGGACGCTCGACGTCGCCGCGTGCATGTTGACGGCGATGGCCGAGAACAGCCCGGGCGTCGTCCACCTCGAGCGCGGCACCGTGCGCGAGTGGGTGATCGCCACGCTGCTCTACGCCTTCCTCCACGACCGCTACCACGGGCCCCTCGGCCACGCGCTGGATCCGATGTCGTGGATGCTCACGACCTCGGCCACGCCGGAGGACTCGCAGAGCGCGTTGCGCCGGCTCGACAAGACGGAGCTCGATCGCCAGGTCCGCGCGGCGCGCACCAAGAAGACGCACCCGATCCGCCGCTTGATCGAGCACGTCCTCGAGCGCATCGGCCCCGGGGACGGGCGCGGCCTCCGCGCGTCGGTGCTCGAGAAGCTGCACCTCCTCGTGCGGCTCGCCGAGCACGAGACGATGCCGCCGGAGTGGCGCTGCTTCCAGGACGTCATCGACTCCGCGCTCGACGCCGACCGCCTCGACTACCTGTGGCGCGACGCCCTCCACCTCGCGGCGCGCGACGGCGAGATCAACACGCTGGAGGAGGTGCTCCAGCTCCCGGACGGCCGCCCGATCGCGCACCTCGTCGCGAGCGCCGCGGTGATGTCGGTCGGGTCGGAGAACCGCCTCGCGTTCGGCGCGCGACACCGCCGCGTCGCGGAGGCGCTCCTGTCCCTGCGCGTGTTGTTCTACATGCGCTTTTACGAGGCGACGGAGAAGCGCGTCTTCGATGAGCTCGTCACGCGCACGATCCACGACACCCTCGAACACGCCGGAGTCCTCGAGGACGGGCGCGTGGCCTCCGAGCGCATCGGCGGCGAGCTGCGGTGGCTGACCGACTCGGATCTATTCCGCTTCATCGGTGAGGTGGCGGGCCTCGTGACGCCGGACCGCGAGGCGTTGCTGCCCTCGAAGGTGTCACGCACGCTGCAAGACATCCTGCAGGCGCGACCGTGGACGGTGGCCTGGGAGGTGAGCCTGGACTCGGCGAGCTACGCGCGCGAGCTCGATGCGTGGCGCGCCGTGGTGCCGCTCGTGGAGCGCATCGGCGCCGAGAGTGGCCTCCCCCCCGAGGACGCCGGCAAGATCGCGCAGCGTCGCATCGTGGAGGTCGCGCTCGCGCGCGACGACGGCCTCGCGGAGCTCTTCGACGCGAACGGCCTCGACCCGACGGACGCACCGCGGCTCGGTCCGGCGGCGGCCGTCGTCGACTTCTCGATGGTGCTCGGCGGGACGTTCGAGGCGATGCGGCGGTGCGAGCGCGAGCTGTGGAACGTCCTCCTGTCGGACCCGTTCGTGGTGCCGTACGTCGCCGCGTATCGCGCGTCGCACTACCTCGAGCCGCACGAGGAGCCGCCGGTTTTGGTGGTGCTCGGCTTGGTCACCGCGGCGCTGCCGGCGCTCGAGGAGGTCGTCTTCTACGATCGCCACGACCGGCTCGAGGCCGACCCGGGCGATCGCGACTTCGCGGCGCTCATGGACGGCCAGCCGGTGTTCCGGATGTTCGCCGCCGTCCACCCCTGTCTGAACGGGATCGCGCCGCGGATCCGGGACAAGATCCAGGGCTGGTTCGACGGGCTCGGCTACCTCGATCTCTAGTCGAGCCTGGTGCTATCACGATCGGGCCGTGGGGAAGTGGCTCCAGTGGATCGTGCTCACCAGCCTGACCGGGAGCCCGATCCTCTCGCTCGGCATCCTGACCGTGGTGTGGTGGAGCTTCGATCGCTTCACCTTCCAGCTCCTCCCCGATCCACTGAAAGGATTCTCGCGCTGGCAACGGTCCGGCCGGCTCCGCACGATCATCGCGAACAACCCGCATGACCGGCGCGCGCGCGCCGAGCTCGCGGACATCCTCCTGCAGCAGCGCCGCTACCAAGCCGCCTTCGATGTCCTCGAGCCGAGCTACGAGGCGGGGGACGAGGACAACGCGACGCTCTTCGCGCTCGGCGTCGCCGCCCGGGGCGCCGGGCAGACGGACATCGCGATCCGATTGCTGTCCGTCGTCCAGGAGGACGAGCCGAACTTCCGCCTCGGCGCGCCCAGCTTGCAGCTCGCGCACGCGTACCTCGGGAAGGAGGCGTGGGCGGAAGCCGAGGCGATGCTCCGCGCCCACCTCGCGCTGCGCGCGGGCTCCGTCGAGGCGCGCGTCCTCCTCGCGCGCGTCCGCGCGGCGCAGGGGGACGCGGAGTCGGCGCAGCGCCTCCGGGACGAGGCGTGGGAGGAACACGTGAGCAGCCCGGCGTTCCACCGGCGCTCCACCCGCTGGTGGGCGTGGCGCGCGAAGCCGGCGCGGCCGGCGATGTACCTCGCGGCCGCGGCCGTTGCGATGACGCTGTTCGGATTGGTCGTGCGGCAGGTGATCGTCGAGACGTTCGCGCCGCCCATTGAAGAAGAGTGGGTCGACCCGGAGCTCTGACGCGGGGGAGGTCAGTCCTCGACGGGGAGCTCGATCCGGAAGGTCGTCCCGACGCCCTCCTCGGAGGTGAGGCCCATCAGGCCACCGTGCGCTTCGACGATCTTCTTCGAGATGTCGAGGCCGAGGCCCAGGCCGCGCTCGCCCTTGGTCGTGAAGAACGGCTCGAAGACCTTCGCTTGCTCTTCCTCGGAGATGCCGCGCCCGTTGTCGCGCACGACGATGAGCGCCTTGCCGCCGCGCTCGGCGACGCCGATCTCGATCTTCCCGCCCGGGCCCTCCACGGCGTCGGCGGCGTTCTTGATGAGATTGATGAGCACCTGTCTCAGGCCCTTCGGGTCGAGGCGAATCACGGGGCGCGACTCGATCTGCACGACGACCTCGGTTCGCTTCACCACGGCGTCGCACTGCATGAAGCGGACGACGCCCTCGACGACGGCGGCGAGGTCGGCGGGTTCGAGGCGGACCTCCTTCGGTGAGCCGGAGACGAACGTGCGGATCTCCTGCACGAGGTCGAGGATGTGTTGCTGCGCCTCGAGCATCATCTCCGAGGCCATCTGGATCTGACGATCGTCCGGGTACTTCTTGGCGATCATCTCGGCGAGCATGAACGGGCTGAGGTGGTTCTTCACCTCGTGCGCGATGCCCGTGGCGAGCCGACCGATCGCCGCCATCTGCTCCGAGCGGACCAGACGCCCCTGCGTGGTGAGGAGCTCCTCCTGCGCGCGCTCGAGCGCGCGGATCGTCGCCTCGCGCTCTTCGGCGAGGCGGAGGTTGTGCAGCGCGACGCCGACGGTCGACGCGGTGACGGACAATAGGTCCGCGTCGTTCTCGGTGAACCGCGTGGCGAGGTGCGAGCTCTCGACCTCGAGGATCCCGAGCACGCGGTTCTGAACGAGGATCGGCGCGGCCATGAGCGAGCGCGTGTCGCTGAGGAACAACGACTCCGACTGCGCGAAGCGCGCGTCGGACATCGAGTCGCCGCAGATCACCGCCGAGCGTTCGTCGACCACGTGACGCAGCACGGTCTGACTGAGCTGCGGACCGCCTCCGGTCGTGAGGCCGGCGCGCTCCACGCGGTGCCGCTCGGCCTCGACGCGCTCCGTTCCGTCGTCGTCGAAGAGCACCACGAAGCCGCGCTCCGCCTGCGTGACCTCGAGGATCACGTCCATCACCGACTCGAGCATTCGCCGCGCGTCGAGCTCGCGCTGCACGCGCTTGCTGACCTCGTGGAGGATGACGAAGTTGCGCGTCTTCGCGAGCGTGGCCTGCAGGTTGGCTTGCGTCTCGAGGATCGTCGGGTCGCCCACGCCGAGCGCTTGGAAGTACCCGCGCGCGACGGGGTCTCCGAACTCCGGGGGGAGCGCGCGCTCGACCGGCTTCACGAAGTCGGGCGCGGGTCCTTCGTTCGTGCGGGCCTCGGTGTCGCCGATGCGGAGCTGACTCTTCCCGAGCTCGACGAGGTCGCCGTCCTGGAGGGTCGCGGTCTTGTCGAGGCGGCGGCCGTTGATGAACGTCCCGTTGGCGCCGCCGAGGTCGGCGATGCAGAGCCGCTCGCCCTCCACGTAGAGCTTCGCGTGACGCCGGCTGAGGCGCTGGTCGGTCAGGTGGACGTCGCAGTCGGCGGAGCGACCGACGACCGCCTCGGCGGCGACCTCGACCCACCGCGGCTCCTCCGCGAAGCCCATGACGTAGACACGATGCATCGACCTACCGCAGGCTGCCGCACTGTGATGAGCCTCGCAAGCGCATCACCGCGCTCACGCGGCGCCCCGGTCACGCGACGAGGCGCGTGTAGATCGCTTCCTGCTGGCGCACCATCACGTCCGCGTCCCAGTCCGCCAGGCGGTCGACGTCCTCCGGATCGATCGGCCGCACCAGGAGCGCCTTGGCCATCGCCTGGGCGAGGGCGTCCGGATCGCGCGGCTCCACCAGGTAGCCGTTCTTGCCGTCGCGGATGATCTCCGGGGTCCCGTCCACGCGCGTCCCGACGAAGGGTCGGCGCGCGGCGACCGCCTGGACCGCCGACCGGGGGAGGCCCTCGAAGATCGAAGACAACACCACCACGTCGCTCGCCGCGAGCAGCTCCGGGATGTCGCGGCGCCACCCGAGGAGGCGTACCCGATCCTGAAGGCCGTGCAATCGGATCGCGCTCTCGACGTCCGACCTCAGGCCCCCGTCACCCGCGAACAGGAGCACCGCGCGCGGGCGCTTCCTCGCGAGCTGACCCATCGCGGTGACCAGGGTGACCGGGTCCTTCTGCGGCTTGAAGTTGCCGATGCACAGCAACACTTCGTCCTCGGGCGTGAGGCCGAGCGCGTCGCGCGTCGCGCGTCGTTTCGACGCGGCGCGCGTGAAGACATCGAGGTCCATCCCGGAGCGGACCAACGACACGTCGTGGTGGGACTTGATGATCCCGCGCGCCCGCGCCTCGGCGAGGTTCGCGCGCGAGACCCCGATGAACGCGTGCGTGCATTTCGCGGCGAGCCGCTCCGCGCCGACGAACACGTTGAACTTCAGCCGCGACTGCCCCGCGTGGAAACCGAAGCCGTGGATCGAGTGGACGATGCGCGGCGCGCCCGCCGCCTTCGCCGCGAGTCGGCCGAGCACGCCGGCCTTCGAGCTGTGCGTGTGGACGATGAAGCGTCGCGGGTCGAAGCCGAGGCGCTGGTGTTCGAGGTGGAGCGCGCGGAAGTGGTCCGAGAGGTCGATGATCGCGTCGGCGTCGGCGCGCGGATTCACGGCGCGCTCGAGGCCGTCGACCTCGACGATGCGCGTGTCGGCCATGGCGTGCGCGTCCTCGTCGAGGATGCCGCCCGGGCCGTAGATCAGCGCGACCCGGAAGCGCTTCCGGTCGAGGTGTTTACACGTGTAGAGCGTGTTCTCTTGCGCACCGCCGAGCTCGAGCTTGGTGATGACGTGCGCGACCGTGATCATCGGTCTTCGAGCATTTTAGTGACGATGGTCGTGTCGTACTCGCCCGCTTTGAACTTCTCGTGGGCGAGCAGCTTCTTGTGGAAGTCGACGTTCGTCTGGATGCCCTCGATCACGAACTCCTTGAGCGCGGTGTTCATGCGACGGATCGCGTGCGTGCGGTCGTAGTCGTGGACGATCACCTTCGCGAGGAGCGAGTCGTAGTACGGCGTGACCACGCTGCCGCTCGCGATGTGCGAGTCCACGCGGACTCCGGCGCCGCCGGGCACGTGGTACGTCGAGATCGTCCCGGGGGAGGGCGCGAAGGTCGTCGGATCCTCGGCGTTGATGCGGCACTCGATCGCGTGGCCCGCGAACTTGATGTCCTTCTGTCGGAAGCGGAGCGGGAACCCGGCGGAGAGCAGGATCTGGAGACGCACGAGGTCCATGCGGACCATCATCTCCGTCACCGGGTGCTCGACCTGGATCCGGGTGTTCATCTCCATGAAGTACAGCTCGCCGTTCTCGTCCATGAGGAACTCGATGGTCCCCACGTTCGAGTAGCCGAGCTTCTTCAGCGCCTTCACGATGCGCCCGCCGACCTCGGCCCGCTTCTCCTCCGTCATGGCGGGGGAGGGCGCCTCCTCGATCAGCTTCTGGTAGCGCCGCTGCACCGAACACTCGCGCTCACCGAGGTGAACGACGTTGCCGTGTTTGTCGGCGACGACCTGGAATTCGATGTGCCGGGGCTTCTCGATGAAGCGCTCGATGTACACCGCGCCGTTGCCGAAGGCGGCTTCGGCTTCGCGGCGCGCCATCGACAGCTGCTTCCCGAGGTCCTGCTTCTTGCGGACGATCTTCATCCCGCGCCCGCCGCCACCGGCCGACGCCTTGATGATCAACGGGAAGCCGATCTCGTCCGCGAGCGCGATGGCCTCGGCGTCCGTCTCGAGCGGCCCCTCGGAACCGGGGAGCGCGTGCAGACCGACGCTCGCCATCGTGCGGCGCGCCTCGATCTTGTCACCCATCGTCCGAATCGCGTCCGCGGGCGGACCGATGAACGTGAAGCCACACGCGTCGCAGGTGTCCGCGAACGCGGCGTTCTCGGAGAGGAAGCCGTACCCGGGGTGGATCGCGTCGGCCGCGGTCACCTCGGCGGCCGAGATGATCGCCGGGACGTGCAGGTAGCTCGCCGTGGGGCTCGCAGGGCCGATGCACACCGACTCGTCCGCGAACTTCACGTGGAGCGACTCGGCGTCCGCCTCGGAGTGGACCGCGACGGTGCGGATGTCGAGCTCCCGCGCCGCGCGGATGATGCGCAACGCGATCTCCCCGCGATTCGCGACGAGGATCTTCTCGAACAGCTTGGGCTCGGCGGGGTTCGTCACTTTTTCTGGATTCGGAACAGCGGCTCGCCGAACTGAACCGCCTTGCCGTTTTCGGCCAGGACTTCCGCCACCGTCCCCGCCACGTCGCTCTCGATCTCGTTCATCAGCTTCATCGCTTCGACGATGCATAGCGTTTGACCTTTCGTGACGTCCGCGCCGATTTCACAGAACGGCGGGTCGTCCGGGGAGGGCGCGGTGTAGAACGTCCCGACGAACGGCGACTTGATGACGTGCATCCCGGCGTCGTCGGCGGGGCGCGCCGCGGGCTCCGGCGCGCTCGCCGGCTCCGCCGGAGCGGACGCGACCGGGTGCGCCACGGCCACCGGGGCGGGCGCCGCGACCGACGCACCACCGCCGCGCGACAGTCGCACCACGATGTCCTTGTCCTCGTACTCGAGCTCGCTCAGCGACGAGCGCTCGAGGATCCGCACGAGCTTCTCGAGCCGCGCGAGGTTCGGATCGACCGGAGTCGGTTTCTTTGCCGGCGCCGACGGCTGCCGACGCGAGGGCTTCTTCGATGACGCCATGAGTGGGGTGCCTTTTAGCCGCGAACGGTCCGCTCGAGGTACGAGCCGTTGGACGTGTCGATCTTCAACGTGTCGCCCACGTTGATGAAGAGCGGGACGTTGACGGCGAGGCCCGTCTCCATGGTCGCCGGCTTCGTCACGTTGGTCGCGGTGTCGCCGCGGACGCCGGGCTCGCAGTGCGCGACCTTCAGCTCCACGTGCATCGGGATCTGCACGGTGAGCGGGCGCTGCTTCCAGAACACGACGTCCACCGACATGTCCGGGAGGAGGTAGTTCACGGCGTCCGCCAGGAACTCCCGCGAGATCTCGACCTGGTCGTAGGTCTTCTGGTCCATGAAGTGGAAGATGTCGCCGTCCGCGTAGAGGAAGGACATCGTCCGGTCCTCGATCTCGGGGTCTTCGACCCGCTCACCGGACTTGTAGGTCACCTCGAGCACCGCCCCCGTCTGGAGGTTCTTGATCTTGGTGCGGGTGAACTGGTTCCCCTTGCCGGGCTTGACGTGCTGGAAGTCCACGATCACGAACGG
>JAUHYN010001402.1 GCA_030426505.1 bacterium
GCCTATGACCCCGATCTTCCCTTTGCCGGTGTCATCCTGAACCGCGTCGCCAGCCCCCGGCACGAGCGTCTGACCCGCCTGGGCATGGAGCGCGCGAGTTCCCTCACGCGGCAGCTGCTGACCTTCGCGAGGGGCGGCGCGCCGGTGCGCGAACCCCTCGCCGTCGACCGGGTCCTCGCGACCCGCGTGGTCAAAGACGACCGCCCCGCCCTCGAAGTCGTCGCGACGTTCGGCCCCGACCCGCACCGCCTCGTCGCGAAGGCCAACATCCAGCTGTGTAACTACGAGGGCGCGCTCGACACGTCGCTCGAAGTCCCCGCGATCCACGTCGGCGCGCCCCGCGTCGAGGCGCGCCTGTACGGCTCGGACCAAAGCGGCGACGGCTACGCATTGTTGAAGGTGTTCCTCCTCGACGCGAACGGCACCGAGCTCGCCGCCGCCGGCGACCCGGATCCCCTCGCCGTCCCGGTCGTCGCCGGCGAAGGCACCGGCGGCCCGATCCCCTGGTGGGTCTGGGCGGTCGCGGGCGGCGTCGTCGTCGCGGGCGCCGCCACCGTCGGCGTCGTCGCGCTCGCGCGCAGCGGCGACGTGGACCGAGTCATCGGCCCCGTCGACATACGGTTCTAGTGAGAGCGAACGTCCCTACGGGACGTTCGTCTCGTGCTGTGCCAGGAAGGCGCGCGAAGCGCGGCTGACGTAGGTATTAGATCCCCACCGCCTTCTTGAAGCGATCGATCGCGCCCTCCGCGAAGCCGGAGCTCAACCACTTCACCTGACCGTCCGGCGTGATCAACACGGTCATCGGGAGCTCGTTCGCGTGGTAGCGGCGCGCGAGGACGCCGAAGCGATCCGAGAGCACGGGGAACTGCAGCGCGAGCTCGTCGACGGTGAGCTTCTTCATCGCCTCGATGCCCTCCGGGTCCGTGTCGATCACGACGACCGCGAGCTCGATGTTCGCGGCGTCGAGCGCGCCCTTCAGCTTCGACAGCTCCGCGAGCTCCTTCTTGCACGGGCCGCAGTAGGACGCCGCGAAGCTCAGCACGACCTTCTTCTTCGTCTTGGTGTCCTCGCCCACGAAGTCGCGCAGCGAGAAGCGCTGCACCTTCGACAGCTCGGGGTTCATGGTCTTGAGCGTGAACGAGGGGGCGACTTCGCCGACCTTCAGCTTCTCGTTGTCGGCGGCGTCCGCCGAGGGGGCGACGGCGGTCAGGGCGACGGCCAGCGCAGATGTGAGGATGAATCGCTGCACGGCGAAATGATACCGATCGCCGCGCCGCGGGGCCACCTCGACCCGCGCGCCCGGGCGCGATCACATCCCGTCGAGGAGCGCCCGGACCTCGCGGAGGAGGTGTTTCGGCTCGTACGGCTTCGGCAGGAAGCGCTCCGTGGGGCCGAGCCCCTCGAGAAAGTCGCGCGTGTATCCGGAGACGTACAACACCTTCTCGGTGGCGCCGTTCGCCCGGAGGCGCTCGTAGAGCTGCCGCCCGTTCATCTTGGGCATGACCACGTCGGTCACGAGGAGCGCGATGTCATCCGCCTGCCCCATCAGCTCGAGCGCTCGCGTGGGCGAGTCGGCCGTGAGCACCCGGTAGCCGCCCTGCTCGAGGATCCGCGCCGTCGCGCTCCGCGTGTCGTCGTCGTCGTCGCAGTACAAGAGGCGCTCACCGCGCCCCGGCTCGACCTCCCCCTCGAGCTGGGTCGCTTCGAGATCGATGGACGCGCGATCCATCGCGGGCAGCAGGACGTCGAAGCGCGACCCGCGACCGACCTGGCTCTCCACCACGATCTGACCCCCGGCCTGCGTCACGATGCCATGCACGACCGACAACCCGAGGCCCGTGTTCTCCTGCGACTGCTTCGTGGAGAAGAACGGCTCGAAGACGCGGTCGAGGATCTCCTCGGTCATCCCGAGCCCCTCG
>JAUHYN010000259.1 GCA_030426505.1 bacterium
GCGTGGCGCTCGAAGTGGTTGGTGCGCCTCCCCCCCGCGGAGACCACGCGTTCGGCGGCCGAGATCGGGCAGACGTTCGAGCGCTACGACGTGGAGATCGACGAGCTCCGCCGCTCGCGGCGACGCGGCGTAGGGACGCTGATCGTCACGCGCCCCGCGCGCGCGGGGGACGTCACGGTCGCGGCGCGTCACTTGGACCCGGGCGCGGTCGTGCTCGGGATCGAGCCGGAGGCCTGAGGTTTGTTGCAGCACGTCTTCACCGTCGGATCGATCGTCGCCGCGGTGACGGTCGTGCTGCTCGCGCGGCGATTCCGGGGCCAGCTGTTCGCGCGCTTCGCGACGGTGATCCTCGGGATCCACACGCTGTCCTCGGTCGCGCTGTTCGAACACGTGGGCGAGTGGTGGCCCGTGTTCGCGTACATGCAGGCCGCGACGTACACCCACTTCGGGACGTTGGTCTGGGCGCGCTTGCGTCCCCTCCCCTGGCGTTTGCTCGTGAGCATTCCGGCGCACGCGTTCACGGCGTCGATCTTCTTCGCGGTGCCGTGGGCGATCGCCGCTGCAATCGGGTACGAGCCGAAGGGGCTCGCGGTGCCGTTCGTGATCGGGGCGTTCGGGCTATTGGAAGCGTTCCTCCCGCGACAGCGCGACGTCCACGTGGACCTCACGGAGCAGCGCCCCGCGGTCGACGGCATCGCGCGCGCGCGACCGGCCGCGAAGTCGACGGCGCGCCCACTGAAGATCGTGCAGATCACGGACCCGCACCTCGGTCCATTCATGTCGGCGTCGCGGTTGGCGCGGATCTGCGAGCGGGCGATCGCGCGCGAGCCGGACCTCGTGTTGCTCACCGGGGACTTCATCACGATGGAGTCGCAGCGGAGCGCGGACCCGATCGCCGAGGCGTTCGCGCCGCTGAAGAAGCTCGAGGGCCGGGTCTTCGCGTGCCTCGGCAACCACGACTACGAGGCGCTGGAGCTCGTGAAGGAGGGGCTGGCGCGCGCAGGCGTGAAGCTCCTCGTCGACGAAGAGGCGACGGTCGAGACGGACGCGGGCGCGGTGCAGATCGTCGGGATGGACTTCGTGTGGCGGAACCGGAAGGAACACTCGGCGTCGGTGTTCGCGCGTATTCCGCGGCGCGCGGATCACCTGCGGGTGGTGCTCCTGCACGACCCGAGCGCGTTCGCGGCGCTCCCCGAGGACGAGGGCGACCTGGTGCTATCGGGACACACTCACGGCGGCCAGCTCGGGCTCGTGAGCTTCGGGCTCCCGATCACGTTCCTTTCGGTGTTCACGAAGATCCCGGACTACGGCCTGTGGGCGCGCGGGCGCGACCGCCTGTACGTCCACCGCGGGACAGGACACTACGGGTTCCCGCTGCGCGTCGGGGTGCCGCGGGAGGAGAGCCTGCTCCTCGTGCATCGAGGTTGACTGGATCTCGGTCCGCTGAAACGTTCGCGCGCGGCGATGACGACGACAGCCCGCGTGTGGTGCACGGCGACGGCCGTCGTCTTCCTGCTCCTGACCGTACCGCCCATCTTCGCGGGCCTCGCGACGATGTTCCAGCACGGCGACATGGTGAAGTTCCACCTGCCGCAGATCAATTACCTCATCCAGCACCCGCTCCAATTCCTCGACTACGAAGCGACGTCCGCGACGACCCCCGGGCACCACTTCCTGTTCGCGTGGGTGTCGATCCTCTTCGGCTACGAGAGCGTGGGCGAAGAGACGATCGTGCTGCGGCTGTTGAACGTGGCGATCGGGCTCGGGCTGGTGGTCGTCGCGTGGATGACGTTCTACCGGCTGAAGAAGGACGCGCTCCTCGCGACGGCGCTCGCGTTGCCGTTGGTCGGATCGAACTACGTGCTCACGGCGTCGATCTGGATCAACACGGACAACGGCGCGATGTTGTTCTTCGCGCTCACGCTGTTCTCGATGTTGTTCTACGCGGAGCGCGTCTACCTCACGGCGATCTTCGTGCTGTTGATGGTGATGTGGCGGCAGATCTACCTGCCGGTGGTCGGCGCGGTCGCCCTCCCCGCGCTGCTCCCGGGCGGCGACACCAAGCGCAAGTTCGTCCGCGCGGCGCTCGCGGTGCTCCCGACGATCCTGGTCGTCGGCGTCTACGCGTCGGCGTGGGGCGGCCTCACGCCGGGGACCACGCAGCTGTACAACAAGTTCACGCTGAACCTCTCGGTGCCGCTGCACGCGCTGGCGCTGACGGGGTTGTTCGCGGTGCCGTACGCGGTGCTGCTGTGGCCCACGCTGAAGGCGCTCGATGACCTCGGTCGCAAGATCAGCGGAGGCGTGGGCGTCGTGGTCGGCCTCGGCGCGTGGCTCGTCGCCGCGTCCACGCACGACAACGACGCCGGCCGCTGGGGCTCGCTCATCTGGCTCCTCGCGAAGAAGAGCCCGGGCGTCGGCGACAAGACGTTCGTGGTGCTCGTCCTCGCGATCCTCGGCGCGGGCGTCCTCGCCGCGATGGGCTGGCGCGCGCTCCGCGAGCGCTACTACCCCGTCGAGCTCATGATGCTGCTCGCGTACTTCGCGGGCTACTCGGCGCAGATCTTCGCGTGGCAGCGCTACATCGAACCGGCAATCTTCCTCGTCCTCGGCGTGCATTGCGCCCGCTCCGAGGCGAAGGCGCCGCGCTGGGCGCTGCTCGGGCCGGTGGGATTGGCGGCGGTGTTCGGGCTGATGTCCGAGCTGAGAATCTGGGGCGCGCTGGGCCAGCTGTTCGGGTAGCGGCTCGGGTTCAGTCCGCGCGCGGGTCTCGGATCACGCCCTCCGACGAGAACAGCGGCGCGAGCTCCGGGTCCCGGAGGGCGTCCTCGAGGCGCATCGGGCGGCCGTCGACGAGGACCTGCTGACTCACCAGGCGCGCGCCGTGTGAGTAGTCCGCGTAGGTCTGTTCGTGGATCGTCGACAGCGGCTGGATCGGGCGACCGTTCGACTGGTGCCACCCGTAGATCGCGACGCGGTCCGGGTACGCCGCGAGGCGGTTCGAGATGACGACGTCCTTCTTGTGGCCGGCGACCAGCGCGCCGGGTTCGCCGCCGGCGCGGCGGAGCTGGCTGTCGACGAGCGCGTCGTGGTGTTCGACGTAGGCGTTCGACATCATCCGCGCGCTCGCCGGGAGCGGGTCGGGCGTGAGGCGAACGTCGGCTTGGCGGTGGACGGCGTCGACGATGCGGGTGGTCGGGAGGGACGCGTCGGTCTGGTCGGCGATGCGCTGCGCGGTCACCGGGTTGAGCGGGACGCGCACGTAGTCGTCGTCGGAGCCGATCGCGAGGTAGTCGGGCATCACGTGGGCCGTTCCGGTGTGCCCGTTCGCTTCGAACTCGACGGGGCGGAGCTCGCGCGCGAACGACGGGACGTTGCCGGCCTCGATCTGCTCGAGCATGGCGGCCTCGCGCTCGGGGCGCGTCATGTTCGCGGTGCGCGCGAGGAACTCCGATCCCGTCTCGGCACCCGCCGCGCGGGGCGGGAGCGCGAGCGTCGTCGCGGCGGTCGCGGCGTCGGGCGCCGTGGCGTCGACGCCCGCGGTCGATTCCTCGCGCGCCGTCGCCGCGGGCCCGTCCGTGTCCGGGGCGTTCGTGTCGCTCGCGGTCGCCGCGGAGCCGTCCGTGTCCGAGGCCGGCGCGGCCCGCGTCGCGTCGGGATCGCCGGTCGGTGCCGGCCCCTCCGCGTCGACCGCTCCGCGCGGTGCGCTCGACGGCGAAGTGAAGTCACCGCGCGCCGGGCGCCCGAAGCCCTCGAACCCCGCGCGGACCTCCGGGTCGTTGAGGTCGTACGAGCGCCGCACGACGCCGCGCGCCGTGTTGCCCTCGACGGTGGTGAGTTGCCCGGTGTCGCGGTCGTAGCTCTCCACGAGCCCGACGTGGCCGCGGGAGAAGAGCGCCGTGTCGCCGGCGCGGATCGGGAGGTCGTGCGGCTCGTACACTTCGTGCGGGCGGTTGCGCGCCGCCGCGTGTCGCTGACCGCCGGAGCCCGCGAGGGTCATCCAGCGCCGCGCGCTCCCTTCGGCGACGTGTTGCTCGCGGAGTGCGTCGAGTGAAGCGTTCGTCGACGCGCTGTTGTCGGTGAAGCTGCGGTACTCGAAGAACGAGCGCGCCTTCTGCATCGAATGGAAGCCGTTGATGCCGGTGAACTCACCGCCCGCTTCGCGCGCGGCCTCGCTGTAGTTGAATCCGGTGAAGAAGCCGCACCACGCTCCGCCGACGGGCATGTTCGATCGACGCGCGTACTGATCGACGCGCGCGCCGCGATTGCTGCTCCCGATCTCACGCACCCCGATCTCGCCGCGCGCGGCGTCGATCGTTCGCGCCTGGAGCGACGCGAGCTCCGCGTCGGCCGCGGTCTGACCGGCGCTCGGCGCCACCGAGCGCAGCGGTCGACGCGCGCGGAGGCGATCGTTGTCCGCCTGCTGCAGCGCGCCCGCGTTGAGCGACCCCTCCGGCGCGCGCGCGCCGAAGCGCGGCGCCCGGGAAGTCCCCGCGCCGCGACGGCGCGAGAACCCATCGTTCCCGCGCCGCCCGTGTCGCGCCGCCATCAGCATCAACCACACGTGGACATCGACGTTCCCCGCCTCCGCGGGCATCCCTTGGGCGCCCCGGAAGTCGCGAACCGCGCGCTCCGTCTGCGGCCCGAACAAGCCGTCCAGCACGAGCGCGAACCCCAGCGCCTGCAAGGCCGCTTGCACCGCGGTCACCGCCTCCCCCTGGTGCCCGAGCTGCAGCACCGCCAGCCCGAGCATGATCTGTTGGAGGTCCGGCGCCGGCGAATAGGCCAACGGGTGATTCGAGAGCGCGTTCGCGTCCATCCTGGTCGCGGTGAGAGGCGTCGTCATCGCGCGCCATGAGCGCACGAATCGGGCCAGGCGAAGTGAACGGGGGCGGCGGTGCGTAGGGGTGACAACTCGTCGTGGTGCAGGGTGACGAGTCGACGTGTCTACGACGCGTCCATCGCCCCCACCAGCGCCACCAACCTCCGCTCCAACTTCACCCTCCGGCTGTACGCCGTCGCGACCGACACGCCGGAGCGCTTCGCGACGGTCTGGAACGAGAGGCCCTCGGAGAAGAACAGGCGCGCGAACTCTTGGTCGCGCGGGGTGCAGCGGCGGAGGGCGGCCTCGACGAGCGCCCACTTCTCGCGCTCTTCGTAGTCGTGGTCGGGGCCGTCCACCACGCCGAGCGCGTGTTCCACCTGGGACGCTTCGACCGAGGGGCGGTGGTGGCGGCGCTCCTTTCGGACGTAGTCGAGCGTCGACGACACCGCGATCACGCCGACCCAACTGCTCGGCGCGCAGCCGCGATCGCGGCGGTACTGACGGAGGCGCCGGTAGTCGTTCGCGACCATCGACGCGAGGACGTCGCTGAACGCGTCGTCCACGTGGTGCGGCTCGGCGGGGACCGAGGAGCGCACGAGTGTGCGCGCGACGCACGAGCGGATCAGCCCGGAGAAGCGGGAGAGGAACGTCGACCACGCGCGGTGCGAACCGGTGCAGACCCCCGCCAGGAGCTGGACGTCCGGGGTCGAGGTGTCGTGTCGGGGCCGCGTCGTCACGGTCCTACGGTGACAAAGGACGCCTCCTGACTCACTTACGAGCCGGCGAAAGTGTGCGCGATCAACGCGCCGGGAGGGTTGTTCGCGAGCCGGCATTCGTCGCATACCGGCCGCGTGCGAACGTCCACTGCGCTCCTCGCGATCGCGCCGCTCGTGGCGTGTACGCTGCCGCCCCCGAAGGTCCACGGCGACTACGACGTCCGCGGCGGCGGCGTGTACTCGCCGATCGTGGTGCGCCTCCACGCCGAGCCGGCCTACGCGGTGGCGATCGTCGACGACATCCAACAGTACGGCGCGAGCTCCACGCTCCGCCTCGACCCGACCGTCCCGCACCGCATCGAGATCCAGAAGCCCGGCTACTACGGCCAAGTCATCCACCTCGGCGTGAACGACGCGTACCTGAAGTGGCGCCCGGTCGAGGACGACGACCCGGGCCCGCGCCCCGAAGCGTTCCTGGCCCGCATCGAGGATCTCGCGTCGGGCGAGAGCCGCGAGACCGAATACCGCGACGTCCGCATCCACCTCGAGGCGCTGCGCCGCCCCGCGAAGAGCGCCGTCCTCACCAAGAACCCCGACACGATCGTGGCCGTGATGCCCACGATTTCGTCGCAGCGGTTCGACGCCGACCTCTTCGACGCCATCGCCAACCAGCTACGCGTCGGGCTCGGCGCTCGACGCGTCCCCGTGATCGATCGCGGGCGCCTCGCCGCCAAACTCGCCGAGACCATCCAACGCGAGAAGACCGAGAGCTACCGCGCGTGTGTCGACGAGGCGTGTCAGATCCCGCTCGGCAAGGCGCTCGCCGCCACGCACCTGCTCCGCTCCACCCTCGCCCGCCTCGGCGACGAGTGTTCGCTGGCGCTCGAGCTCATCGAGCTGTCGTCCGAGCTCACGATCGACGCGGCCGCGATCGCGACCTCGTGCGAGGGCACCGCGCCGCTCGACGCGGCGGAGCAACTCACGGAGCAGATGTTCCCGGCCGAGGCCCCGTGAACAACGCGCGCGCCACGCCAGCCGTCAGCTGATCCACGATTCGATCGTCGTCGCACGTCCCGCGCGCGCTCGCCGCGGTGACGATGACCTCACGCGCCAAGTCGACCAGCTCCGCCGCGAGCACGCAGCGTTCGCCGAGCCTCGTGACGCGCGCGCGCAGCACGTGCGACGCCGCCAACGCGCGCCCCACCTCGATGTCGCAGTCGTCGCCCGCGCACTGCGCCTCGCGGAGCATGCGATCCAACGCGCCGGTCTCGACCGTCTTCACGCCGGCGGCCGTGACGTCGAGGTGGAGGCGGTGCGAGAGCGCCTCGAGCCACGCGAGGTCCGCGTCCGTCGAGGTTACGGGCGGGACGGTCACGATCATCTCGCCCTTCGTGGCGTCCACCAGCGCGAGATCGGGCGCGTCGAGCACGGGCTCGAGCCGGAGCACCAGTGCGCGATCGGTCGTCGCGTCGATCTCGCCCGAGGCGCGCTCGTACCCCTCCTTCTCGGCGCGGTAGCGGACGCGCGGCGCCTCGATCACGCGCTTCGACTGGATCTCCTCCTCGGTCATGAAGCCGCTGTAGAAGACCGCGACCATCATATCGAGCACCGCGCCGAAGCCCGCACCGAACGCCATGAGCAAAGGCACCACCGGGCACGAGACGCCGTTGCTCCCGCACTCGCTCGGCGCGAGCGACGCGCCCACGACGGCGACCACGACCGAGACGCCGGCTCCGAGCCACAGCCCGAGCGTCGAGGGTGTCTCCACGACCTCTTCGTACTCGACCGCGATGGTGTCCTCGAACGGCGACGGCTTCACGCTCGCGCAGGAGCCATCACCGCGCAGGCGGCACACCTCGGCGCCCGCGGGGACCGTCGAGATTTGCACGGGCTCCGAGTGGTGCCGGTGGCGCGTCTCGGCGTCGGTCCAGCCCATCGCGGTCTGCACCGCCATTCCACACCCGGTGCAGAGGATCGACACGAGGGCGACGAAGACGCGGGCCATGGGCGCAGAGGTCCATAGCAAGGCGCACTCAGGAGCGCGAGCCTGTGACGGACCGCATCGCGGCGCTGGGCAAGCGCGCGCGAACGGCGTACACCGCCCGCTCGGATGTCGACCCGCACCACCGTGTTCGCCGCCTGCGCGCCGGGCCTCGAAGCGATGCTCGCCAACGAGGTGAAGCGGCTCGACCCCGACCACCTCGAGTCGGTACCGGGCGGCGTCGAGGCCACCGGCGGCCCGGATCTCGTCTACCGCGCCAACCTCGAGCTCGGCCTCGCCAAGCAGGTCCTCCTGCGCGTCAGTACCTTTCAGGCGCAGCGGTTCGATCGCCTCGTCGATCGCGTCGCGCGCATCGACTGGCCCCGCCTGTTCGCCGGGCTGGGCGCGATCTCGGTGACGACGCACCGCTCGCGCCTCTACCACACCGGCGCGATCGAGGAGCGCGTGCGCGAGGGCATCGCGAAGGCCTTCGACGCCCCGACCGCCCCCGCCGGTACGACCGAGCTCGCCGTGCGCTTCCACCACGACCGCTGCACGCTCTCGATCAACACCTCCGGCGAGTCGCTCACCCGCCGCGGCTACCGACGCGCGACCGGCAAGGCCCCACTCTCCGCCGACCTCGCCCGCGCGCTCGTCCTCGTGTCGGACTGGGATCCCGCGACGCCGCTCGTCGATCCATTCAGTGGATCCGGAACGATCGCGATCGAGGCCGCGCTCCTCGCGCGCCGGATCCCGCCCGGCCTCGCGCGCGACTTCGAGCTCTCGAACCTCCCATGGTTCGACGCGGATCGCTTCGGCGCGCTCGTCGAAGGCCTCCGCGCGACCACCCGCCCCCTCGCCCTCGAGATCGTCGCGAGCGACCGCGACGCGGGCGTGGTTCAGGGCGCGACCGAGAACGCCGAACGCGCCGGCGTCGAGGACGCGGTCACCTTCACGTGCGCCGCCGTCTCCGACGCCCCCGGACTCGCGCTCGAGGCGCCGCGCGCCACCGTCGCGACGAACCCGCCCTTCGGGCACCGCATCGCCAAGGGCCACGACCTCCGGCCGCTTTACCAGCGCTTCGGCGCGCTCCTTTCGCGGCGCCCCGAGTGGGGCGTGGCGTTCGTCGCGACCGACCGTCGCCTCGCGGCGTCCACCGGGCTCACGCTGGAGTCGTTGGGGCGCTGGCAACACGGCGGCCGGCCCGTCCACGTGCTGGTCCGCCGAACATAATCTACAATCCGCGTCGACTTGGTCAGCTGGTGGAAGAGCTTCGCGTTCCGCTTCGTGGCGCTCTACACGAGCGTGGCCGTCGCCGCCGTGCTCATCGGACTCACGGCGCTCTACAACCGCGAGAAGAAGGAGGTCGTCGACAAGTTCGGGCTCGCGCTCGAGACGATCGCCAGCACGACAGCGCCGTTCCTCTCGGGTGACCTCCTCGACGCGATCCGCACCAGCGCGGACGGCGACACCGAAGCGTTCCGGACCATGCGCGACGCGCTCGCGACCGTCGCCGAGCAGAACCACCTGAAGGAGGATCAGATCTACGTCCTCCGCGCGATGGGTGACGGCGCGTACGAGTTCGTCGTCATGCTCCAGGCGAACACGTTCATCGCGGACCGCTACACACCTCCGGACGAGGTGGGCGAACAGTACGCGTGGGTCACGAAGGAGAAAGACGGCGTCCGCACCGCGCTGTACACCGACGCGCACGGCACGTTCCTCAGCGGCATCGCGCCCATCCTCCGGCGCGACGGTTCGGTCGCGGGGCTCCTCCAGGTCGACTACGGCGTC
>JAUHYN010001403.1 GCA_030426505.1 bacterium
GCGATGAACTCGCGGAGGTCGGTGCGCGCGACGAGCACGTCGGTGAAGGGGCGCACCAGCGAGCGGAGGAGATCGAAGACCCACGCGCCGACCGCGACGAGCACGCCGATCGGGAGCAACACGCCGACGCCGCCCAGGAGTGAGGTGGTGAGAAACGAGCGCGCGCGCTTCATTCATCTACCGTGCGCACGGATCTGGGCGCGTCACCCACCGAGTGCAGGCGCCCACGTGGGCGAGCGCACGACGCGCTGCGGTAGGGCGCTACCGAGTGAGGCGAACCGTGGGGTCGACGGCCGCGGTGAGCGCCACACCGTCGATCTCGATCGTGAGCCCGGCCGCGGACTTCGTCGCGGTGATCCGCGGCGGCGCGTCGAGATACGAAGCATCGGGATCCAAACGCAGCGCCGTCACGAGGAGGCCCTCGGTGAGCTCGCGTCGCGTCACGATCGTGCCACGCGCGACGATCGCGCGGTCGGACGGATACGTGAACCCGAGCAGCGAAGGATCCTCGCGGCCGCGCGCGACGGTCGTGACGCCGCCGCTCGCGTCGTGGATCCACACGCGCACGCCACCCCCCTCCGCGAGGTGGTTCGCGCCGTACGCGCGCGTGACGAGCTCCGGGCCGAGGTGCAGGTAGCGCGCGAAGCTCCGCGGGCCCGACGCCGCGACGTCGTCGACGATCACCACCCACGCGCCCGGCGCGAAGAACCAGTAGCGGCGGTGGGTCACGCCGAACCCCTCGAGCTGCGGGTCGTCCGCCACGAGCACGTACCAGTCGCCGGCGCGGTCCCCGCCCACGAGCGCGCTCCCGTACACGTCTTCGTCGGCGAGCGGGAGCTCGAGGTCGTCGACGGTCAACACGCTGTGCGCTCGCGTCGATAGCGCGAAGGCGCGGCCTGGCTCATCCGGGAAGTAACCGTAGCGGCCGGTGTCGCGGACGATGCGCACGCCGCGCTCGAACCACGCGAACGTGAGGTCGTCGCGCTGTTTGTGGACGCGCGAGTGGAACTGCGCGGTGACCGCGAGGAGCGACTCGCCCTCGCGCGCCACGCCGAAGCCGGTCCGCTCGAACACCGCGAGGCCGTCGGGGAGCGTGGCGTCGCCGACGACGTCCGGTTGCGGGCGAACGAGGTGCGAGTCGCCGAACTGCACGAGGTGGCCGTCCGTCGCGAGCATCCACATCCCGGCGTCGCGCCCGCGCGCGAAGAGCGACTCGAGCCCGGGCGTGAAGCGGCGCGCGCGCTCGAGATCGCGCAGCACGAGGAAGTGGTACCAAGGCGTGTGCTCGAGGAGGATCGCCTCCTCGCCCATCAGCCGATTCGCGAGCGGCGCGATGCGCGCGGCGGCGGTCGCGCGGTAGGACGCGGCGTCGGGGAGGAACGGGATCTGGAGGCCGAGGAGGCCGAGCCCGACGTCGTGGGTGATCGCGATGTTCGACGCGTCGAAACGCATCGTCCCCTCTTCGAGGAACGCGCCGTGTCGCTCCAGCCCCTCCCACAGCACGTCGGCGTCGCGCTCGCCGAGCACGCCGTCCATCGCGCCCGCGCGGAACAGGTACGCGAGGTACGCCGCGCGGAACGACGCGGCCGGACCGTTCCACGCGAACTCGCTCTGGCCCTCGAACGGCGTTCGGTACGTCTCGATCCAGTCGACCGCGAGCGCGATCGCGAACGGCAATCCGTCCGGTCGCTGGCCGGTCGCGTGCCCGACCAAGAGCGGCGCGATCCCCCACCACGCCTGGAGCCCGAGCCGGTACACCCGGTTGTCGAACGGGTCCTGCTCCCAGTCGAACGGGACCTCGAGCTCGATCGGGAGCCCGGTGACGAAGGCCGTACCGCCGACGGCGCGATCGATCTCGTCCTCCGTGTACACGAGGACGAGATCGATCGCGCCGTCGGCGGTACGGCCTTCGTCAC
>JAUHYN010001404.1 GCA_030426505.1 bacterium
GGTCTTGGTGGTTTCGACCTGAACGGGATCGCTCAGGCCTTCGCTGAGATTGAGGAGGAGCTGCTGGCGTTCGTGCCAGGCGTCCTCGGTGGCGAATTGGATCTGACGGCGGAGCTCGTGCAGCGCACTGCGGGTGGGGCCGTTGAGCTCGTCGATCGACAACAGGCTCCCGAGCCGCCACGACGCCTGGACGAGCAGGTAGGTGAGCGGCCGGTTCCAGTAGAGGTCGTTCTGTTGCGTGAGCGTGCGGATCGGGTTGAGGCCCGCGTTCGGCGACTGACCTTCGAAGCCGAGGAAGTTTCGGTCCGTGTACTCGAAGCGCATATCGATGCGCGGGATCCACGCCGAGAAGCGGTGCGCCTCCATCAGCTCGACGATCGCCTCGTTCGACAGATCGAGGTTGTCGAGCATCTCCTGGAGGATCGCGAAGAGGCCCTCCGTTCGCTTCAAACGATCGTCCGCCCACGCCGCCGCCGCGCCGTCGATCTCGGTGTGCCGCGGCGCGGGCCAGTTCGTCCAGATGCCGCCGGAGGTCGCGACCCACCACCCCGCGGGGCGGTCGGCAGTACTCTTCACGGTCGCCATCATTCGGTAGGTGCGGCGCGAGAGCCCGGTGAAGAAGCCGTGCCACGTCTCGCCATCGTCGTCGCTCGCGTAGATGACGCTGTCGTGGAGCGCGGCGCGCGGCGCCACGTTGATGATGATCGCGACGCGCTTGCCGCCGTGTTCGTTCTCGCCGACCTCCACCTGCCACACCGCCTGGCGCGACAGCAGCGTGCGCGCGACCGTCTCCCACGTGACACCCTTGTCGCGGGAGCGGCGCACGCCGTCGTCCGTCGCGAGCCACACGTCGCCCTCCTCAGTGGTCGACATCCACCAGATCGGTTCCCACGGCGCGGTCGAGGCGTCGTTCGGGTACACGACCTCCAGCCCGTTCGGATCGTCGAGGTCGCCCGCGAACAGCTCCGAGCCGGAGGCGGAGTACAGCCGCACGTCACCGACGTCCTTCGACGGCCCGAACGCGACCGCGGTCGCGCGCTGGCCGGGCCACGCGGTGAGGTCCTGGTCGAACGTGAGGCCGCCGTCGCGCGAGCGGAACAGACCGATCTGCGTGGCGACCGCGACGTCGTTCGGGCGACCGGGCGCGCACAGCACGTGGTCGATGTTGGTGCGCCCCGGGTTCGCGAAGAGGCGCACGTACGTGAGGCCGTCGTCGTACGAGCCGTACACGTCGCGCTTGGTCGCGACGAGGAGTGGGAACGGCGCGCCCGGGCAGATCGCGATGCGCATCACCGGCTTCAGCTCGCTCGCGCGCGATCGCGTCACGGCGCTCAGGACGTTGACCGAGAAGGGATCGTCCTCGACCGTGAAGCCGGCGTAGAAGAACGACGGTCGGATCTCGAACGGGTCCGCCACGCTCGAGATGCCGATGCGATCGCCGACCTCCTGGTCCGGCGCGTCGACGAACATCTTGAAGTCTTCGGGCGGCGAGTCGCCGAGCCTCGGGAGGCCCGGTGCCCTGAGACCCAGGCTTCGGTCCGCGACGACGAACGGCCGCAGCTCGAGCTCGCGCCAGGTCACGCCGCCGTCGACGGAGCGGAGGATCGTGCCCTCCTGCGTCCCCACGAAGATGCGGTCTGGGTTCTCCTCGTCGACCGCGATCGCGGTGAGGCGCGCGCCGATGCGCGGCACGGAGAGGATCTGACGCCACTTCCACTCGGTCGGCGCCGCGGTCGCCGTAGACGAGGCGGCCGCGACGACCGTCACGAGCAGAGCAGCGGTCGCGCGCATGGGGCTCGGCTCAGCGGACTTCGACTTGGAGGGCGTAGCGGTTCGCGACGCTCGAATCGGCGGACACCGCGATGGAGAACACGGCCGCGGCGGTCGCGGTGTGCGAGACGATCTCGTCGTCGG
>JAUHYN010000260.1 GCA_030426505.1 bacterium
GCACGTGCTCCGAGAGCGCGCTCGCGATCGTCATCAGGTGACCGAAGGGGAGGGCGCGCGTGGGGGTGAAGGACGGGAGGCTCATAGGTCGCGGAACAGGACGTCGATGTTGTCGTTCATCGTCCCGAAGTAGCTCGTGAAGCCGCCCACGATCGCGAGCGCGACCGACACCACCACCGCCGCGAGGACCACCGTACTCACGCCGATGATCACCGCGGTCGTCAACGTTCGCGCGCGCGCGGCGTGCTCCGCGTGGATGCGCGGGAGCACCTCGTCGAGCTTGCCGACCAGCTCGCCGTGACCGACCAACGCGAGGTCCTCGCTCGCGAAGAACCCGACCGACGCGAGGGCGTCCGAGAGCGACGCGCCGCCCTCGATGCGCGCGACCACGGCTTCGGCCTTCGGTGTCAGCTTCGGGTGGTCCGCGGCGTCGGCGGCGAGCCGCACGCCGAGCGTGATCGGGAGCCCGGCCGACACACTCGCGGCGAGCGTCTCCGCGAACGTGGACGTCGCGCGGTGACCGTAGATCTTCGAGATCGGCGGGACGTACGCGAACACACGCCGCACCGGGGCGAGGGTGCGCGCGGGGAGCCGCGGGAACACGACCAGCGCCGCGACGTAGAGGATCGCGACCACCACGATCGGCGGCACCGCCGACCACAGGTACGCGCCGACGCCCTCCGTCACCGCGGTGGGGAGCGGGAGGATCACGTTCGAGAGGACGAACAGGACCGTCGGGTACAGCAGCACCATCAGCATGCGGCGCCGCGCCTGGCGCGCGGCCTCGTAGCGCCGCGCGAGCGCCGTCAGCGCGCCGGCGAGTTTGCCTTGCGTCTCGCCCGCTTCGACCAGCGCGGCGCCGGCCGGCGTGATCACGCCGAGCTCGATCAGCGCGGCGGAGAGCGTCGACCCGCGCGACAGCGCTTCGGAGAGGTGTACGCGGAGCCGCGGAGGGAACGCGCCGAGCGCGGGGCCGTCCACGAACTGCGTCGGTGACAGGCCCGCCTCGAGCGACTGCGCGGCGCAGGTGAGGAAGCGCTCGGTCTGGGCGAGCGTGAGGAAGAGGCGTGGGCCGTCGCTCTTCGGCGCCACGGCGCCGTTCGCCTTCGCGCCGTCACGCGCGCCGGGCGGCGGCGCGTCCACGGGTTGGAGCGCGTCGGGCGGGAGGCGGGGCCGGTACCGCGCGTACACGATCCCGCAGAACGGACACTCGATGGCGGCCGGGGGGCGCGCACGTTCGCACGCCGGGCAGATCGGCGTCCCGGCGATGACGGGTCGAGTCCCCACGACGGAGCGGATCGTACCGCACTTGGTGGTACGCTCCGAAGACGATGCGCCGCCGCCTCATTCTCATGCGTCACGCCAAGAGCTCGTGGAAGTCGGACGCCCCCAACGACCACGCGCGCCCGCTCAACGATCGGGGTCGCCGCGCGGCGCCCGCGGTGGGGCGGCACCTCATGACGCTCGGGTGGGTGCCGGATCGGATCGTCTCGTCGGACGCGCAGCGCACGCGCTCCACCTCCGACCTGGTGTGCAGCGCGCTGTCGTGTGAGCCGCATGTCACGTTCGAGCGGCGCCTCTACCTCGCGCGTCCCCAAGATGTATGCGACGCGATCCGGGACGTCGCCGACGACGTCCAGACCCTGCTCATGCTCGGCCACAACCCCGGCTGGGAGGACGCGTTGACCTACCTCGGCGGCGTGGAGCACGCCCTCAAGACGGCGGACGCGGCGCTCCTGGAGGCCGAAGGCGAGCGCTGGGCCGATCTCGTGGCGTCGCCCGGGGCGTTCGAGCTGATCCGGGTCGTGCGCGCCCGCGAAGTCGACCGCCCGGTCGAGCCGCCGACGTCGACCGCCTGATTCCTCGTGATGCACCTCGCAGGCGGCTGCGTTAGTCTGAATCACGTCGGGGTAGCCACAGGAATGTCGAAACGAATCCGAGCCAGGACGCTCGCCGCACTCACCCTCACCGTCGGGCTCGCGGCGCCGGCCTCGGCCTCCGCGCAGGTGTTCCTCACGGCGGAGCAGGCCAGCACGTTCACACCGATCGGCAACATCCCCGGCATCGGCGCCCTCACGCCGATCGTGTTCAGCTCGCGCGACGAAGGCATCGAAGCGCTCACGCTCCCCTTCACTTTCAACTACCTCGGACAGCCGATGACCGCGGCCGAGATCGGCGTGAACGGCTTCCTGCACTTCGGGACGAACGCACCCAGCTACACCAACTACGCCGTCAACTCCGCGAGCAGCGCCAACAACACCATCTTCATGTGGTGGGACGATCTGATTCTGCCCGGCACCGCCGGCTACGCCGACTTCGGCGTGGTCGGGACCGCGCCCAACCGCGTCTTCGTCGTCGAGGTGCGCGACCTCGAGCACTACGCGTACAGCACGCAGCCGGACCTCGCGATTCAGGTGCGCCTCTACGAGGGCCCGACCGGCCGCTTCGAGATCCACTACGGCGGTCTCGCGACCCCGCTCGAGAACTACAGCGCCACCGTCGGCTACGAGGGCCCGAACAACGACGGCGAGCCCTTCGACAGCTTCCGCGCGTGCGCCGACGCGTCCCCGTACTGCAACGCGCCCGACTACGCGACGCTGCACAACCGAATGATCTCCGTCGAGCAGGCGGTCGGGCCCGAGCTCCTCGGGTCCGTCGGTGACTTCGGCCGCGGCGCGCTCCCCGGCGGCTCCGCGATGGGGCCGGTCACCGTCGAAAACGTGGGCACGGTGAACGTCACCGACGTCGCCTCCACGCTCTACCTCTCGCTCGACACCGAGCGCGACGCCCAGGACATCCCGGTCGGCACCTTCGTCGTGCCCTCACTCGTCGCGGGCGCCGGCCCGACCACCGTGACCGCTACGATCACCGTCCCGGGCGGGACGGCGCCGGGCGACTACTACCTGCTCCTCGCGGTCGACGCCGACGACGACGTCGCGGAGGCCGAGGAGAACAACAACGTCGCCATCGCGGCCAACCGCTTCGCGACCGCGTACGAGCTGCGCGCGACGGCGATCGTCGCGCAGTCCGGCGGCAACCCGGGCGACACGATCGATCTGAACGTCGACATCGCGAATGTCGGCGTCCCGTACAACGGCGCGCTCGGCCTCGAGCTGCGCGCGTCGTCCAACGCCACGTACGAAGCGACAGATCCCGTCCTCGACACCGTCACCGTGGCCGCGAACGGCGCGGTCACGCAGAGCTTCCAACTCACCGTCACCGTCCCTGCGCTCGCGCCGGGCGACTACTACGGCGTGGTCCACGTCGATCCCTTGAATGGAATCGTCGAGTACAACGAGAACAACGGTGTCTTCGTCGGCGCGCAGACCTTCCCGAGCGGGCCGGACTTCTCGGCGTCCGCGGTGGTCGTGCCGCCCGGCGGGACGGTCGGTGCGCCCATCACGTTCCAGCTCACGATCGACAACGCCGGGGTCGCGTACGCCGGGCCGCTCGCGGTGCGCGTTCAGGCCTCGCTCGACCCGATCTTCGACGTGAACGATCCGCTCCTCGGCAACACGACGGTCACGCTCAACGGCGTGGCCTCCGACACCCTCGCGGTCACCGTCACCATGCCGGCGCTCGCACCGGGGCAGTGGTACCCGCTCTTCACGCTCGATCCCGGCAACGCCATCCCGGAGATCCGGGACTTCGACAACCGCTACGTCGGGACGGACACGTTCTCGTCGGGCCCGAACTTCACCGTCCTCGACATCACCGCGGACGCCGAGGCTACGGTTGGCCAACCGCTCTCGGTGACCACGCGCCTCGGATCGGTCGGCGCGCCTTACACCGGCGCGCTCAGCTACCGGCTGTTGTTGTCGGAAGACCAGACCCTCGACGCGCAAGACGTCTTGCTCGGCACGTACACCGTCAACCTCACCGGCCAGGCTTCGCTCGACGACACCCGGACGCCCGGCTTCCCGACGGTGCCGCCGGTCGAGCACTACGTGATCGCCCACGTCGACCCGGGCGCCGCGATCGTCGAGGCCAACGAGCTCGACAACGTCCTCGCCGACGACGACGAGATCCTCAGCGGCCCCGACCTCTTCGTGACGACGCCGAGCCCGGACTTCGATCCGCGCACGATCTCGCCCGGCGAGACGATCACGGTCGACGCGACGCTCTCGGTCGACGGCTCGCCGTACACCGGCCCCGTCACGTACCGCGTCCTGGTGTCCGAGGACTCGACGGTCGAGCCGTCCGACCCCGAGATCGCGCGCGCGACGGTGATGGCGAACGGGATCGGCGACATCCCGATCACACTCACCACGCCCGCGATCAACGCGCCGCCCGGACGCTACTACGTCTACGTCGAAGTGGATCCGGACAACCTGATCGTCGAGCGCAACGAGGACAACAACGCGCGGAGCAACTTCTCGCGGCTGGAGATCCTCGGGCCCAACCTCGCGCCCGCGATCCAACAGGCCGGCCCCGTCGCGTTCGTCGGGCGCCCGTACGCCGTGCAGCTCGAGATCGCCAACACCGACGACGCCGACTCCGGCGCCTTCCGCTACGCCTACTACATCACGCGCAACGGCATCCTCGCGAACGGGACGCAGGTGTTCGTGTCCGCGCCGGTGACCGTCGCAGCGCAGGCCCGCGAGACGTTCAACGACAACCTCGTGCTCCCCGCCGGCACTGCGACCGGCGCCGTGCAGCTCGGCGTCATCGTCGACTTCGACGACGTCGTCGCGGAGACGGAGGAGGGCGACAACTCGAACCTCGTCCCCGGCACCGTGCTCGTCTCGAACCTCGTGCCGGACCTCACTTCGCGCCTGGTCAACACCGCGACCGCGGCCGCGGCCGGTGAGACGTTCGCGGTCACGCGCATCATCGAGAACATCGGCGTCGCCGACGCGCCCGCGTTCGAGTACGCGTACTTCGCCTCGACCGACGCCACGATCGACGCGACCGACATCCTCCTCGCCACGCGCACGAGCTCCCTCGCCGAGGGCACCTCGAACTACGGCATCGACGTCATCGACATCCCCGCCACGGTCCCCGCCGGGACCTACTGGATCGGGCTGCTCCCGAACCACACGCGCGCCGTGGCGGAGATCGACTACTCGAACAACGCGTCGGTGCCGGTGCAGGTGCCGATCTACCCGGCCGCCCTCGCGATCTTCACGACGACGCTCCCGGATCCGCGGCTCGGCGTCCCGTACGAAGCGGGGCTGTTCGCGGTGGGCGGCACGGTCGGCCACAACTGGACGATCGCGAGCGGCGCGCTCCCGCCCGGCCTGATGCTCGACGCGGCCACCGGCCTGATCTCCGGCACCGTCACCGCCGAGGGGACGTACACCTTCACCGCGCGCGTCACGAGCGGCGTCGCCGTGGCCGAGCGCGCGTTCACCGTGCGCGTGCGGACGGCGACGGTCGAGCTGATGGTCGCGTCGCGTTCGCTCCCGCCGGCCGCCGTGAGCGCGCCGTACAGCGGGCAGCTCCTCGCGGTGGGCGGCGCGGAGCCGTACACCTGGGCGCCGGTCCGCACCGTGCCCGGGGGCCTCACGTTGCGGGCCGACGGCCGGATCACCGGGACGCCGGAGCTCGCGGGCGACGAGACGATCACGGTCCGCGTGACGGACTCCGCCGGCGAGACCGCGACCGGCGACGTCCTGTTGCGCATCGTGGATCCTTCGCGTCGCGTCCTGATCACGCAGTCGCCGCTCCCGGTCGCGAGCGTGGGGCTCGACCTCTGCGAGGACGCGCCGATTCGCTTCTTCGCTTCGGGCGGCGTCACGCCGTACACCTGGTCGGTCGCAGAGGGTGAAACGGGCGGCCTGACGTTGAGCGAGGCGGGCGATCTCTGTGGCGTGCCGCCCGCCGCCGGCCGCTTCGCGTTCGTGGTCCGCGTCGTGGATTCGGAGGGCAACCTCGACACGGCTGGGTTCACGCTGGACGTGTCGGCCGAGGGCACCATCGCGATCGCCACGATGACGCTCGCCGACGGCACCGTCGGCGTCCCGTACGAAGCCACGCTCCGCGCCGCGCGCGGCGCTTCGCCGTTCACCTGGGCGATCCTCTCCGGCGCGCCACCGGAGGGCCTCGAGCTCTCCGCCGAAGGTCTATTGAGTGGAACACCCGCGGCGGTCGGCGGAGCGGCGTTCATCGTCGAGGTCACCGACGCCAACGGCGCCTCGGCGCGCGCGCCCCTCTCGGTCCACGTCGACGCCGTCGCCGAGGAGGACTCGGGCTGCAGCTGTCGCACGGAGCGATCGCGTCGCGGCGGGTGGGCCGCGGGGCTGCTGTTGGTCGGGCTGGCGCTGGTCAGGCGTCGGCGCGTCGTCGCCTGAGCGCGGCGAGCACGCGCATCATCACGAAGAACACGAGCGCGGCGGCGCCGAGGGCGTAGAGCGGCAGCGGCGTCTGCGACGCGACGAGTAGCAGGCCCAGGAAGAACGCGGCCGAGACGATCATCCACGGGATCTGGCGGAAGAGGCCGATCGCGTCCTTCGCGCGTACGAGGCGGACGCCGATCCACCACAGCGCCACGCTCGCGGGCGGCGCGGCGAGGAGGATCGGGTCGGCGTCGAGGAGGACGCTGCGGCCGAGGATCCACTGGTAGAAGGCGACGACCGCGAGCTCGAGGGAGACCGCGAGGATCGAGACGAAGAAGCCGTAGCGGAGCACGACGTGTCCGGCCTCGGGCCTCAATCGCGTGAGCACGCCGCCGACGAGGACCAGGACCAGCGGGAGCACGAGCAGCGCGCTCGCGAACAGCTCGCGCTTCGCGGAGACGAGCCGGGCGAGGTGGTGGAGCGTGTAACCGTGCTCCGGGACGTCGAGGCCCGGCCAGCGCGAGAGATCGAACGGCGGCGTCCACGCGATGGGCGGCGTCACCGGCGTCGTGACGGGCGGCCGCGACACGGGCGGCGCGTAGGAGACCGGAGGCGGCGGGGGTTCGGCCGCGGGCGGTGGCGGTTCGCTCGCGGGCGGCGCGGTCGGAGGCGGTCGGTCGCCCGGGACGATCTCGCCCTCCACGAACGTGTAGCGCTTGTCGCCCACGATCGCCGTCTTGTCGCGCATCTTGATCTCGACCGTGCGCTGGCGCGCGACGAGGTGCTTACGCGGCGTCGGTGCGGACGCGCGCTTGCCCACGAGTTGAACGGAGAGTTCGCCGGCGACCTGCACGAGATCGGAGCGCGTGCAGTCGTAGTACTCGGGGCGCGTCACCTTCGTCTTCTGCGACTCGAGGTCGATCAGCTGCGCGAACGCGAGGCAGGTGTTCTGGTCTTCCTGCACTTCGCCGAGGAGGAGGTGCGTCGCGCCGACCGCGTTGCCGACCTCGATCCAGTGCGCGTCGTCCGTGATGGTGGAGAGGTCTTTCTTCACGCGCGCGAGGGCGGCCCGCCGCGCGCGGTCATCGGCGACCAGCGTGAAGGCGCCGGTCCCGGACAGCTCGAAGCGGAGCGCCCGCCCGAGGACCCTCCCGTGGCCCCGCACGGCGGCGCCGTGTTCGTCGATCGAACCGACCGCGAGGTAGTGTTCGGAGGCGTGCGCGGGGGCCCCGGTCAACGTCGCGGCCGCGACCGCCGAGACGGCGACCAGCGCGGGCGAGGTTGAAAACAGGCGATTCAGGGTCACCAGTGTTAGAATCACGGGTCGGACAGAGGTCAATTTTGAGCGCCAAGAAGCCCATCGTTCTGCTCCTCGAAAACTACGTGCTCGCCGCGATCGGCGAGCTGCCGACCACCGATCAGGCACAGACCCAAGCCCTCATGCGGCGAGCGTTCGGCAAGGCCGCCGGATCGAACTGGCAGACGCGGCTCCGCGAGGAGTTCGGCGTCGACGAGTCGTTGGACGAGCAGCTCCGCACCATCTGGAGCCAAGCGCAAAAGCTCGCCCAGGAAAAGGAGGCCGACCTCGATCCGCGTGATTTCGCGGCGACGGTGGTGGAGGAGAACTTCACCGAGGCCGCCGAGATGATCTCCGCCGCCGCCGAGGCGCAGGCCGAAGCCGAACGCGACTGACCCGCGTGCAGAGCTTCCAGGTCTTCGCGGAGGCGTACCTCATCCCGGTGCAGCTCCTCCTCGCGATGGTGGGGATGGGCGCGACGCTCCGGGTCGCCGACTTCGCGCTCGTCGTCCAGCACCCGCGGGGTCTTGCGCTCGGGCTCGGGCTCCAGCTGCTCTTCGTCCCGGCCTTCGCCGCCGCCTACATCGCGGTGCTCGGGCTCTCCGAGGGCTGGGCCGTCGGGCTGATCCTCGTGGCGGCGGTCCCGGGCGGCGCGATGTCGAACCTGTTCACGTACCTCGGCAAGGGGAGCGTGCCCCTGTCGATCGCGGTGACCACCGTGACCACCTTCCTCTGCATGGCGACGGTGCCCGTCGTGCTGGGGCTGCTCGCCGAGCAGCACCTCCCGCCGGACTTCGCATTCCCGTACGCGCGCATCGTGCGTGACATCGTCGCGTTCCTCCTCGTCCCGCTGCTGGTCGGGATGGCGGTGCTCCGCTTCGCCCCGCGCCACGCGCACACGTTCTCGCAGTGGTCGATCCGCGCGAGCGTCGCGATCATCGCGCTGCTCGTGGTGTCGTCGCTGGGGAGCGGCCGCATCGAGGTTGCGGCGTACGGCTTCGGCCCGCCGCTCGCGATCATCGGGTTCGGCGTCTTGCTCGCGCTGATCACACCGCAGGTGGGGCGTCTCGCAGGGCGCTACGACGACGACAACCTCGCGCTCTCCGTCGAGGTCGTCGTGCGCAACACCGGCATCGCGCTCCTGCTCTTCCACTTCTTCTTCCCGGGCGAGGCGCGCCAGATCCACGTGCTCTACACGTGCCTGTTCTTCGCGGGCCTGTCGCCGTTCCTCGCGGTGCCGATGATGCTGCGCCACCGCGCGGGGAAGAGCCTGGTGATGCTGCGCCGCCGCTATCCGCGGCCTCAGGCCTCCTCCCAGACCGTCGCGTAGGTCCCGTTCGCTTCGATGTAATCGAAGAGCCGCGCGTAGAAGTCGTGGCCGCTCAGGGTCGCGCTGTCGCCGATCACCAGCAGCTTCCTGCGCGCGCGCGTCAGCGCCACGTTCATGCGGCGCACTTCCGCGAGGAAGCCGATTTCGCCGTCTTCGTTGGAGCGCACAAGTGAGATGAGGATCGCCTCCTTCTCGCGCCCCTGGAAGCCGTCGACGGTATCGATCTCCACCGTGTCGTCGTCGACGAGCTCGCGGATGCGCCGGGCCTGCGCCGCGTAGGGGGTGATGACGCCGATGTCCTCGCCGCGGACCCCGAGCGTGATCCACGCGCGCACCTTCTTGGCCGCGAGCTGGGCCTCGTCCTCGTTGAGGCG
>JAUHYN010000261.1 GCA_030426505.1 bacterium
AAGACCGCGGTGAAGACGAAGCGCGTCCCGCGGCCGACCTCGGACTCCACGTTGATTTCGCCGTTCATCGCCTCGACGAGGCGACGGCAGATCGCGAGCCCGAGTCCGGTGCCACCGTACTTGCGGGTGGTCGACTCGTCGGCCTGACGGAACGGCTCGAACAAGCGGCGCCGCGCGTCCGGCGGGATCCCTATCCCGGTGTCCTCCACTTCGAACGACAGCCGCGTGCGTCCGTCGACCGTCTCCACGTGGCGGACGCGGAGCGTGACGGAGCCGCGCTCGGTGAACTTGATCGCGTTCGAGAAGAGGTTGGTGATGATCTGCGTGAGGCGCGTCGGGTCGCCCGCCAAGACGTTCGGGACGTCGGGGGCGACGTCGGTCTCGAGGCGCAGCCCGCGATCGTCCGCGGCGTGCGCGAACATCGCGAGCGTGCGGCGCACGATCCCGTCGAGCCGGAAGGCGCACTCCTCGAACTCGATCTTGCCGGCCTCGATCTTCGAGAAGTCGAGGATGTCGTTGATCAGCGTGAGCAGCAGCTCGCCGGAGGACCGGACCGTCTCGACTTGCTCGCGTTGGGCGCCGTCGAGCGCCGACTCGGAGAGGAGCTCCACCATTCCGATCACGCCGTTCATCGGCGTGCGGATCTCGTGACTCATGTTCGCGAGGAACGCGCTCTTCGCGGCGTTGGCCGCGTCCGCCTGGACGCGCGCCACCTCGAGTTCCTTCGTGCGCGCCTCGATCTCCTTCTCCACGCCGACGCGCGCGTACTCGAGGCGCGCCTCGCGGTCCGCGATGTCGTGCATCTCCTTCGCGGCCTGGACGCAGGAGTAGACGAGGAACACGTCCTCGAAGACGACCCACGCAGCGTGCTCGAGCCAGCGCCACTCGCCCGCGGAGAACACGCCGAACACCGACGCGGGGAAGTACACGCCGCGGACGAAGTGATCGATCGCGACGACGAGCGAAGCGGAGACCAGAACGCGCCAGTCCCGGTAGAACGCGAGGAACGCGAGCGAGCCGAAGATGTGGAAGTGCGTCTCGATGCGTCCGCCGGTGAGGTGGATCAGGAGCGCCGAGGAGAGGACCTGCGAAACGCCGATGACGTGCGGCGTCGACGCCGCCTGCGGGCGAAAGCGGATCGCGTACAGCGGTGCGGCGATGATGACGGCGCCGACGAACACCGCGAGGTACACGTGCGGGTGCGTGGTGCTCGACGTCCCCATCCAGGTGCGGGGCGCGATGACCAGCGCCGCGACGACGCCGCCCACCCACTGCAGCACGAACAGCACGGCGAAGACGCGGTTGGTCCGCGCGACGATGTTGCGGCGGTGATCGTCGACGAGCTGCTGCGTCCGGGCCTGGAGCGATCCACCCATCATTCGACTTCCTTCGTCAGGCCGCAGCCGTACGCCGGCTCGGAGCCGCGCTCGACCGATGGGTCGCGCATCAGGGCCACGATCGCGTCATGACCGCGGTTCGGGCCTTCGTGGGATCGGGCGGAGGTCAGGCCCCCTTGGAATACGAGCGTGCCGTCGGGCCGGTAGACGAAGGCCTCGCCCGAGGTCGAAGCGGCGAACGCACGCGCGACCTCGCCATCGGGGTCCTGGGTCACGGTGACGCGACCGCTCTGGGCAAACGCGGCGGCGATGCGATCGACCTCGTCGTGGATCGAGGTCCGTTCGGCGGGGTCGCCGGTCACGACGAACCGGGTGTGGAACACCCGTCCGACCTCGACGTAGGCGCGCTCGAGCTCGTGGAGCGTGGCCCGGGTGCAGGGACACGCGGGGTGGATGAAGAGGACGAGGGTCGGGCTGTCGTCGGCGAGGGCGAGCGCGACGTCCGGCCAAACTTCGGGGCCAGCGGTCAGGGCCGCGGGTAGGGTCGCGTAGCGATTCGCCGCGATCATCCCGAGGCCCGCGAGGGTCAGGAGCCCGACGAGAACGGCCCGATGCCGATGTGCTTCCTTGCGGCTCCCCACCGTCTCCTACTTCGGCGGCGCGGGGGACCGCTCAAGGGCGAAGGCCCGCCGGATGTATCCTTTCGCGACGGGTCCCACCCTCGTGGACGTATTCGGCGGATCGGGCCTCGAACGGGACGCTTTCCGCGCCGAAGAAGTGCATCAGCGCTTCCCCATCTGCACGCGGGAGTCGCTCCCAGGGGGCCATTCCGTCCGGCCCGCACCTCTGTGCTAGGATTCAGATCCGTGGATGACCCAGCCGGGCGGGCCGCGCTTGCGCGGCTCCCGGCCGTGACGACGCTCCTCGCGGCCCCCGAAATCGCGCCGCTGATCGAGCGACACGGTCGTACGTTGGTCACGGATGCCGTACGCGCCGCCATAGACGGCGCGCGGCGCCGAATCCTGGCCGGCGCGGCGGGGGACGTCTCGCCCGGCGACGTCCAGTCCGCCCTCGCCTCGCTCGAGCGGCGCTCGTTGGTGCGCGTCATCAACGGCACCGGCTGTGTGCTCCACACGAACCTCGGCCGCGCGCCGCTCGCGCCGGTCGCGCTCGAAGCGATCCGAGAGATCGGCGCCGGCTACTCGAACCTCGAGCTCGACCTGAGCGAGGGCGCGCGCGGCGACCGCCACGCCCACGTGGACGCGCTCCTCGCGGAGCTGCTCGCGACGGATGGCGGCCTCACGTTCAACAACTGCGCAGGCGCGGTCCTCGTGATGCTCGCGGGGCTGTGCGCGGGGCGCGAGGTGATCGTGGCGCGCGGCGAGCTGATCGAGATCGGCGGCGGATTCCGCATCCCCGACGTGATGAAGGCTTCCGGCGCGACGCTCGTCGAAGTCGGGACGACCAACAAGGTGTACGCCTCCGACTACGAAGCCGCGATCACGGACCGGACCGCGGCGATACTCTCGGTCCATCGCTCGAACTTCGCGATCGTCGGGTTCACGCACGAGCCCACGACCGACGCGCTCGCCCAGATCGCGAAGCGACACTCGTTGCCGCTGCTGGTCGACGTGGGCTCGGGGCTCCTCGCGACGGACGCGGACCTCGGAGAAGCGGCGGCGGCGATCGGCGTGGAGCCTCGCCCGAAGCGGCTGCTCGCCGAGGGCGCGGATCTCGTCGCCTTCTCCGGCGACAAGCTCCTCGGCGGACCGCAAGCGGGCTTGCTCGCGGGGCGGCGCGCGCTCCTCGATCGCGTGAAGAAGAACCCGTTCGCGCGCGCGCTGCGCGCGGACAAGCTCACGATCGCAGGGCTCGAGGCGACGCTGCAGCTCTACCGAGCGGGCCGCGCGAACGAGATCCCCACGATCCGCGACCTCTCGGCGCCAATCGCTCAGATCGCGTCGCGCGCCGACACGATCGCGGCCGCGATCCGCGAACGGATCGATCTCGAAGTCGACGTGGTCGACGGCGAGTCGGTGCCCGGCGGCGGGACGCTCCCGCTCGCGAAGCTCCCGTCGCGGCTGGTCTTGATCGGCGCTCCGGGCGAACCGGGGCGCGCGCTCGCGGCGGCGCTCCGCGCGCAGTCCCCCGCGATCGTCACGCGGACCGTGGAAGATCGGACCGCCATCGACGCGCGAACCGTAGATCCATCGGACGTGGGGGCCATCGGTCCGCTCGTCGAGAATGCCTGCCGACGTTCAGGGGTTCTTCTGGAGGAACCGACATGACCGTACTCGACTCCAGCGTCCTCGTGCTGAATCGGCTCTACCAGCCGATCAACATCACGACGGTACGGAGGGCGTTCGCGCTGCTGTATCAGGGCACCGCGAAGGCGATCGACCGGGAGTTCCAGACGTTCGACTTCGAGTCGTGGTCGGCGCTCTCCGCGGAGGTCCACGACAAGGACGTGGTCCACACCGTCGAGACGGCGATTCGCGTGCCGCGCGTGATCATGCTGCAGGTCTACGATCGCTTCCCGCGCCTGCACGTGCGGTTCTCGCGGCAGAACATCTACCTGCGGGATCGGCTCACCTGTCAGTACTGCGCCAAGCGCCTCCCGCGCTCCGAGCTCAACCTCGACCACGTCATCCCCCGCAGCAAGGGCGGCCGGACGACCTGGGAGAACGTGGTCTGCAGCTGTATCAAGTGCAACCTCCGCAAAGGCGGCCGAACGCCCGCGGAGGCGAGCATGCGGCTCCTCAAGAAGCCGGCCCGCCCGCGCTGGTCGCCCTTCGAGCGCGGGAAGAACGGCGCGTACCCCTACGAGGACTGGCGCCCCTTCTTGTCCCTCACCGACGCCAGCTACTGGAATACCGAGCTCAAAGAAGAGTAGCTTCGGCCCGTGGCGAAGACCTCGAAGACGCCGGAGAAGAAGAGCGAAGCCGACACGGAGCCGAAGAGCGACGACGGCGAGCAGAAGACGGACCGCCCGGCGAAGGCCTCGGCCTCGAAGGGCGCGTCGTTCGACGGCGCGCGGATCAAGAAGGAGCGGGAGAAGAAGGGTCTGTCGCACGAGGAGATCTCGGCGCGCACCAAGATCAGTCGGAAGATCCTCCGCGCACTCGAAGACGAGCGGTACGAGGACATGCCCAACGCGCGCGTGTACGTCCGCGGGTTCGTCCGGTGTGTCGCGCGCGAGCTCGGCCTCGACGAGGACGAGGTGTCGACCTCCTACGTGCCGCGCTGGGAGGCGTGGATCGCGGCCCGGGCCGAGCCTTGACGCTGCGACCGATTGCCCCTAAACGAGCTTCTCGTGGCCCTGATCGACACGCCCGAAGCGGCCATGCGCCTCGCTCGCGCCATCGCGAGCGACATCTCGCTCTACAACGAGGAGAAGATCATCCAGGGGATCCGTGAGGACAACCTGTTCGATGTCCTCGCCGACGAGCTCGACGAGGGTCTGAACCTCTACCGCAGCCGCGTCGCGAACGATCTCTTCGAGACGACGAACTTCTACTACCGCGCCGTCGTCGACGTGATCCTCAAGAGCAAGGGCCACATCAAGTCGAAGATCTGGTGAACGAAGACGTCGTCGAGTTCGTCGTCGACGCCGAACACCACGGCGAGCGCCTCGACCGCGTCCTCACCGCGCTCGTCGAAGACACCTCACGCAGCGCGATCCAGAAGCACCTCGAACGCGGCGCGGTCCTCGTCGACGGCGCACCCCCCGCGCGCGGCGCGAAGACGAAGGTCGAGACCGGACAGCGGATCGTCTACACCCCGCCGCCGCCGGAGCCGCTCGAGCTCGAGCCCGAAGACATACCGCTGTCGATCCTCTTCGAGGACGAACACTACGTCGCGGTCGACAAGCCGGCCGGCATGGTCGTCCACCCCGCGCTCGGACACCCGCGAGGCACGTTGGTGAACGCCGTGCTCCACCACGTCGGCGCGATTGCGGGCGGCGACGAAGCGCGCCCCGGCATCGTGCATCGCCTCGACCGCGGGACGACCGGCGTCATCGTCGTCGCGAAACACACGCGCGCGCACGAGCTCCTCGCCGCCGCGTTCGCCGAGCGGCGCATCGAGAAGATCTACCTCGCGGTCGCGCGCGGGATCGTCTCGCCGGCCAGCGACACGATCGACACGCTCTACGGTCGACACCCCACCCACCGTCAGAAGTTCAGCTCGCGTGTCGCGCGCGGGAAGCGCGCGGTGACCGCGTACCGCGTGCTCGAGGCGTTCGACGCCGCGAGCCTCGTCGAAGTCCGGCTCCACACCGGGCGCACGCACCAGATCCGCGTCCACTTCGCCGATCGTGGACACCCGCTCGTCGGCGACTCGACCTACGGTCGGCAAACGAGCGAACTCGGGCGGCCCGCGCTGCACGCGCACCGGCTCGCGTTCGAACACCCGATCACGGGCGCGGCGGTCGCGCTCGAGGCGCCGATCCCCGAGGATCTCTCGCAACTTGTGCGTGACCTCCGCGGGCCCGATCGAACCTGACATGTGGCGCTTCAGCGCACATCAGCCCACCCTAAGTCACCAGAATCGTTCGTGATCCGACGCAACAAGGGTCGAGGTCGGGCGATAATGATCACGGTTCCATGTCGATTCGCGGATTCCCAACCTTCGACCCGTACTCCTCGTTCCTCGGGAGCATGATCTCGCCGCAGACGGCACAGGATGGCGCCATCCCGGCGGCGCACCTGCTCGGCGCGCTGTTCAGACAGGACGGCATGCAGAACGGCGGCGCCTCGCAGTTCTCGCCCGAGATGCTCGGCCCGCAGTTCATGTTCCAGATGCTCCAGTACCAGCTGGGGCTGATGTTCCTCGCGCAGATGATCGCGTCGGGGATGGGCGACAACCGCGGACAGAACCGTGGACAGCTCCCGGGCGGCGGTTGGAACCAAGGCCGCTCGATCAACCCGTGGAACGCGTACAACCCGTCGACGGGCGGGCCGTCGGGACCGTCCGGCCCCGCGGTCGACATGGACGTCGGCCCGATGCGCCCCGGCCTCAACGGGCTCCTCGACGAGATCGCGGAGGGCGAAGGCACGGACGACGCGACCGCCGCGCGCCACGGCTACCAGTCCGGCTACGACGTCACGCTCGGCTACGGCGCCTACGTTCCGTCGCACCTCCGCGGCCGCAACCTCACGGACATGACCGTCGGCGAGGTGAAGGAGCTGCAGCGCGCGATGCTCCGGCACCCGAACAACAACCTCAACTCGAGCGCCGTCGGCCGCTACCAGATCGTCGGCACCACGCTGCGCGGCCTCCAGGAAGAGATGGGCATCCCGGACAACGCGCGGTTCTCGCCGGAGCTCCAGGATCGCATGGCGCAGAAGCTCCTCGAGCGGCGCGGCCTGAACTCGTACCTGTCCGGTCGCATCAGCGCGTCGACGTTCCAGAACCGCCTCGCGCGCGAGTGGGCATCGATCGCGACGTCGCAGACCGGCCGCTCGTTCTACGGGCAGGGCACGGGCACTTCGACGGCGGAGATCCTGGCGGCGCTGCGTGGCCTCAACGGGAACCAGGGCTGGGCGTAATCACAGGCTGGGCGCGGCCGTCGCGGCCACGTCTTCTTCCAGCTCCGCGACGACGCTGATCGCGCCCTTGTCATCCGGGCGCACCGTGCGCTCCCACGCGCGGTGGTTCGTGAGGCGCACTGAGATCGCGTAGTCGCGCGGGTGCAGCTCGCGCTTCATCACCAGCGGCGTGCGTCCCGCGATGCGGCCGTCGATGAAGACCGTCGCGCCCGAGGGCCGACTCATGATCGTTACCAGGTCGAGCGGCTTCGCGGGCTCCGGCGTCACGACCGCTTCGTCGGCGACCTGCACGTCCGCTTCGGGCGCGGGCGCGGGCGCGTCGGAGGCCGGGGCGACCGGAACCTCGCCCTCGGGTGCGGGGGGCTCGTCGACCGCGGGGGCCTCGAGCTCCACGCGCGGCGCCTCGGCCGCGGCTTCGCCGCGACGCGCGACCTTCGACATCGCGCGCTCGGCCGCGTCGTCGCTCGGCGCGAACGTCCAGCCCACGCCGACCGCGAGCGCGAGGCCCGCGACGACACCGGCGAGCGCGAACCGCGGCGCGCGACGGCGCTTCTTCGGCTCCGGCACTTCGACCTCGGGGAGGTGCGTCGGGGTCCACGGCACGTCGAGGTCGAACGCGTCCGCCTCGACGGGCGGCGGCGGGAGCGAAGGCGGCGGCGGCGCCTCGTCGAGCTCGGGCGCAGAAGTGTAGTCGTGCGGCGCCGGCGCACTCGGCGCGGCCCGCGATATCAGCGGCGCAGGTTCGCGGACGGGGAGCGGCAGCGACCGCTCGACCACCGGGCGGGACTCGATCGACGGGACGTTCGATTTCTCGGTGATCACGCGCGGACCGTCCAGCGCGACGGGCGGAGCGAGCGTGATGCGCTCCGGCTCGCTCGCGCGCTCGAAGCCGGCGACCGGCGCGACGGAGATCGCGATGCTCCTCGACTCGATGGGCTCCGGCTCGACGACCGCGGCGGCCTCGGCGTCGTCGAGCGCGTCGAAGCTGTCGAGGGCCGGGCCGTCCTCGATCGGCGAGAACGCGGCCTCGTCCTCTTGGACCTCGGGCGCGTACTCGACCGCGCCGAGCATCGCCGCGAGGCCGCCGCGCCCCGCGTCGATGATGAAGCGGAGCGCGTCGACGATCACCTCGCGGTCACGCGCCGGCATCAAGCACGCGGTGACGGCCTGCCCGAACGCGAGCGCGTCGGGGTAGCGCATCGACGGGTCCTGCCCGACCGCCCGAATGATCACCTGCGCGAGGTCGAACGGGATCGTCGGCTCGTGCCCCGCGGTCCGCGCGCGACGAACCAGCGTGTTCGGGTCGAGGTCGTCCGTGAGGAGATAGAAGAGGAGGAGGCCGAGCGCGAACACGTCGCTGCTCGCGTCGGGCACGTCGCCCCACCGCACCTCGGGCGCGGTCCACGCCTCGCGCTCCGCACACGTGAGCGCCGGCGCGAGCACGCGCGATAGGCCTCGCGTGTGCGTGCCGACCAACTTCACTTCGCCGTCCGCCAACACCACCACGCGGCGCGGGTGGAGGCCGCCGTGCGGCGCGCCGGACATCGCTGTCGCGACGTCGACGATGAAGCTCACCGCCAGCTCCGGACTCAGACCGACCCGCGCGTGGCGGCGGAGCGTCTCCAGCGGGACGTGGTCACCGGTGAGCGGCGCGAGCGTCAGCTCGATCGCCTCGGGGCGCACGACGGACGACTCGATTCGGACGGAGCCGACCCACGAGGTCTTGTGCATCTCGTCCTGCTCGTCGCGCAGCGCTTCACACGACGCGTCGGAGAGCGGAGGCTCGTAGCGAACGGTGAGGACGGGTACGACCGCCGAATCCCCGAGACGCCGCCGCCGCTCGAGCCGCCGGTCGACGACGCGCTCCGCGAGCTCGAAGGTGAGGTCGACCCCGGGGCCTGTCTCGATATCGAACCGGGCGTTATCATCGCGACAATCTCGCAGCGCAGGAGACGGCATCGAACGGAGTGAAGTGCAACGCGTGGTCCAATCCGGGGGGCAGCGGTCCTCGGTCGGGCGCTCCGAAGGGGCCGGTCGCGGGGTCCGCAAGCTGTTTCGGACCACATCACGGGAATACACATCTCGAAGAGAGCTGATTCCGGGGATCTCACTACAAAAGTGAACGAGTCACGCATCAAGAGCCCGATCCTGGATCGTATACAGGGCCTAGGTCACGGGTTTTCCACACGTATCGGCGGGGTCTCGACCGGCGCACACGCGAGTCTGGACCTGGCGCCGGGCGCGCCCGAGGCGAACCGGCACCGGTTCGCGGAGTCGATCGGCCTTTCGGATGCGGGGTGTTTGGTCGAGGTCGAGCAAGTCCACGGGACGGTGGTCCTCGACGCCTCGGCGGCGGACGGCGCCGAGGCCGACGGGCTGATCACCGCCGA
>JAUHYN010000262.1 GCA_030426505.1 bacterium
CGCCCACCACGCGGTGGCCGAGCTTGGCCCAACACGCGGATATCACGCACCCGAGGTGCCACATGCCGACGACGCCGATCTTCGCGCTCATTTTCGCGCGGACCATGGCGGTTCACGAGAGGTCAGTCAACGACGGGCGGCCCGGCGCCGCGTCGGGATGCGCCGAGGGTGCGCAGACGTATCAGGTCAGGTCACGGAGCGCGGCGGCCATGTCCTCGAGGACCTCGCGGCCTTGGGGGAACAGCGCGGCGTAGGAGAGGAACCCGTGGATCATCGTCGGGTAGTGGCGGTGTTCGACCGGGACACCCGCCGCGCGCAGGCGCTCGGCGTAGGCGATCGCTTCGTCACAGAGCGGATCGAACCCGGCGGTGACGATCTTCGCGGGGCACAGCCCGGAGCAGTCTTCGCGGCGACCGGGCGACGCGCGGTCCGTCGAGCGCGCTTCGCCGACGCTCAGGTGACGACCGAACCACGCCATGAGCTCGCGCGTGAGGAGGTAGCCGCCGTCGCTGAGTTCGCGGATCGAGGGGGTGTCGTGGACGAGGTCGGTCGCGGGGTACACGAGGTACTGGAACGCGACGGACGCGCCCGAGTCCTTCGCGTGTTGCGCGGCGATCGCGGCGAGCGTGCCGCCCGCGCTGTCGCCCGCGACCATCCACTTCGAGGCTTCGACCGCGCCGCCCGCGATCGCGTCGAAGGCGCGCCGCGCGTCGTCGTGGCCGGCGGGGTACGGGTGTTCGGGGGCGAGGCGGTAGTCGACGGAGACCACTGTCGCGCGCGCGGTCGCGGCGACGAAGCGGCAGATCGGATCGTAGGTCTCGACGGAGCTCACGACGAAGCCGCCGCCGTGGAAGAAGAGCATCCCGGGCGCATCGGCGCGGCCGCCGCGGAAGACACGCGCGGGGATGCCGTCGAGCGTGATGTCTTCGGTCGCGCACTCGACGCGCTCCACTTCGAACGGCGCGTTCATCGTCGCGATCGCGCGGCGCGCCGTGGGCGGGTCGAGCTCGTGGACTTCGCGGCGACCCGCGCGGCGCATCAGCCCGAGCATCACGTGTGCGGTGGGATCGAGCTCCGCGCCGCGGTACGTGTACCGTCGCCTCGAGAGCAGGACGTTCAGGAGCGGGCGCGGCGTCTTCAGGACGCGGCGCGCGATGCGCAGCTGGAGCTTCGCGGCGGACCCGGCCATCGACCGGGAGCGGTAGCATGAACGCTCAGCACTTGTCGTTGCCGCGGATCGTCGCCGTGCCGAACCACCGGGACTGACTCGCGACGAACGCCTGCGCCTCGGACGTGCAGAGCGCCGCGTTGTCGGTGATGACGATGGCGCCGGCGCCGCGCACGCGAATCGACGTCACGCCGAGGGTGGTGACGCCCGCGTCGTGCAACGTGAAGGCGCCGACGCTCGCGAGGTGCGCGCCGAAGTCGAGCGCGCCGTTGGCCGCGACGTGCTCGAGCTCGAGGCGCCCACCGACGTGGGTCAGCGACGGGTACACGCGCTGGTTCGGGTGGATGAGCTGCACGTCGGCGCGGACGATGAAGTCACCACCCACCGCCGTGAGATCCGCGAACGTCCCCGGGACGAAGTGGCCGCCTACGATATCGAGGCTGCCGCCGACCGACTCGAGGCGCGCGAGGAAGCCCGCGCGCACCGTGGTGTGCAGGTCGATCGTCGCGTCCCCTGCGACGCTGGTGAGGTTCGCGAGGACCCCGGGATCGGTATCGCCGTCGACGCCGTCGATCACCAGCGCCCCGGGGATCGTGCCGAGCGCGCCGAGGCCGGACCAGTCGACGCCCGCGCCGTCGACCGTGATGAGGAGGTCACCTCCGATCGCCGCGAGCGCGTCGAGCCCGAACGCGACGATCGCGGTGTTCGTGTTGACGGCCGCCGGACTCACCAGCGTGACCGAGCCGCCGACGGTCGCGAGTCGCGGGAGGTCCGCGGCGCGCGCGTGGCCGCTCGCGTCGCGCGGATACTCGATGTGAAGATCCCCCGTGACCGTCGCGAGCGCTTCGAGGGCGACGTCGAGCGCGAAGGGGCCCGCGATCGTGAGGTCGCCGTCGATCGTGGACACGCAGCCGAGCGCCGCGAGATCGGCGGCGTCGTCGATCACGACGTCACCCACGTGGGTGGTCGTGTTGTTCGCGGGTGTGATGATCCGCGCGACCGGGCTGTCCGGCGAAGCGCAGATGAACAACGCGTCGTAGAAGCTCGTGCCCGCGGCCTCTTCCCGGAGGAAACACGCGCCGGGGTGTTCGGCCGCGATCGACGGGTGGTCGTAGGTCGGCAGCGCCGTCCCGTTGCCGTACGCGCGCACGAAGACCTCGTCCTCGAAGCACCCCGCGTCACGCCACAACCCGAAGGGGACGAACACGTCCTCCTCGAACGCGTACAGCACCGCGCCGCCCCAGAACTCCGAAGGCGCGCTGACCGCCTGCGTCGTCGCGATCGAAGTGAAGGGCCCGCTCGCCGTCGGCGCGGCGTGTATCTGCACCGTCGCGTTCGGCGCCTGCGCGTAGCCTGTGAACGCCACGGGCGCGAGGCGATTCGCGTGGACCTCGCCGTTGCTCGGCGTGACGAGGCAACCGCTCGACGCCGTCGGCAACAACATCAACGCACCGATCAACGCGAGGCTCCGCATTCGCGGCGCGGGCACGACCGCGGCCTCGCACATCCTCGTGGTGATCACCGACTGCGCGTAGTCGCCGAGCCCCACCGCCACCCGCCGGTCGTCGATCAGCGGACGCGTGAGGACGTTCGCGGCGGGGAGCTCACGACGCATCACCGCCTCGAGCAACACGCACCACTCGTCACGCGTCCCGGCGAGCTCGGAGACGGCCTCGTCGGCCGCGTAGATCGTCGCGTCCGTCGCGTGTTCGTTCGCGAGCGCGCGGAGACCCTGGAGGAACGCCAACGGTCGCCGCTCGGCCACGGCGATCTCCCACCCGGTCGCGAGCTGTTCGGAGCCGACGATCAGCTGGGCCGCGACGAGCGCGCACTCGTCCTTCTGCGGCGCGGACATCGACTCGGTGAGCTCCTCGTAGCCGTTCTCGATCTGACGCTCGGTGAGGCTCCACAGATCGTCGATGCGATCCAGCGCCGCCTCGAAGTCCATCAACCGACGCTGCGCCGCCGACGCCGCCGGGTCGCGGAGGCGTCGCCCGTACAGCGACTCGCGCGCGGTCTCGAGGAGCTCGTCCGCCGCGCCGACCAGGTAGCCTTCGACCTCGACGAGCTGCTCGAATCGCTCGTCGTACACGAGGAGCGCGCGTATCGCCGCGACCCCCACGCGCACCTCCATCTTCCGACGCAACCGATCGTTCGCGAAGAGCGCCTGCGCGATCGCCCGCTTCGCGTTCTCGAGGTGACGCATTACCTCCGCGACGCGGTGCGGCGCCCACGCCTCCACGAGCTCGGCCGACCGCTCGATCACCGAGACCGCGAGCGCCTCCGAAGCCTGAGGAGACGGCGCCTGATCCATCGCAGACGCCGCGCGCGCCGCGATCGCGGCGGCGACGTCGAGGTCGACGAGCCGTTCCCCCGGGACCATCACGCCCGTCCTATTTCAACGAGCGGACCAAATTGTGCGGCTCGATCTTCCGTTCGTTCGAGCGTGCGGAGCGCCGCACCGCACGTGCGCGCACGTGCGCGCACGCCGAGCGGTCCGCGTCAGTCGGCGTCGAGGCCGTAGCGCTTCATCAGGCGGTACAGGACGAAGCGGCTGGAGAGCCCGAGGGATCTCGCGGCCTTGGCGCGGCTCCCGCCCGCCTGCTCCAGCGCGGCCTGGATCGCCTCGGCGGTCGGCTCCGCCTCCACACTCGCCGCGACAGGCGCCCCCAGCTCCTCGGCCAGCGCGTCCGTGAGCGCGACGAAGTTCCCGGGGCTGGTGGCCAGCGCCGTCGCGACGTGACGCGCGAGCTCCCGGACGTGGTGGGTGTAGGCATGTCGCACCAGGCGATCCACGAGGTCCGGCGCGACCCGCAGCCGCGCGCCCCCGAACCGCTCCGCGTACGCCGGCGTCGCGCGACAGCGCGCCTCGATTGCGTGGCGCACGAGGAGCGGGATGTCCGCGCGGCGATCGTTGAGACCGGGCACCATCACCCGCGCCGTGAGCCGCGCGAGGAGGTCGTGTTTCAGCTCTTCCTTGGAGCGGTTCGTCGCCCCCACGAAGCGGAAGCGCGAGCGCCGCTGCGTGGAGTCACCGAGGCGGTGGTACTCGCCGCCGTCATCGAGCACGCGGAGCAAGCTGGCTTGCGATCGCTCCGGGAGCTCGGCGACCTCGTCGAGCATCAACGTCCCGCCGTCCGCTTCGCCGACCAACCCGGCGCGCTCCGCCATCCCGGGGTTCGGATAGTTCTTCGCGTTGCCGAACAGCTCGGCGTCCACGAGGGCGTCGGGGATCGTCGCCGCGTTGCGGGCGGTGAACGGGCCGTCGCCCGTGAGTCGGTGGATCGAGCGCGCGACGAGCTCCTTGCCCGCGCCGCTGTCGCCGTGAACGAGCACGTGGTCCTCGGTCGCCGCGATCGTCGCCGCGCGCTCGCGCAGCGACCACACCACCGGCGACTCGCCGACGATTCCGAAGCGATCCGCGGCCCCGAACTCCGGGACCGCGTCGCGCGGGAACGCGCGCAGCGGAGCCATCGTCGCCGGGCGCCGCTCGCACAACAGGAGGAGCTGATTGTGCAGGAGCAGCGTATCGCCCGGACGCATCGTCGACGCGTCGACCTCGGCGCCGCTCACGAACATCCGGCACCGCCCCACCCGTTCGACCTCGAGGCCGTCGTCGCCGACCGCGATGCGGACCTGCTCGCGCGAGATCCCTTTGGCCTCGATCGGCGCGACTGCCGGTTGCTCGCCGGGGCGCTGCCGGACGAACGTCACGCGGACCGCGTCCGACTCGCCGGGCTCCGCGCCGCGGCCCAGCACGAACGGCCCACGGCCGCCGAACAGCGCCACGTCACCGAGCCGCTCCAGCCCCTCCGCCGACCACGCGACCACGAGCGCGAACACTTCGCGCCCCGGTCCGTCCTCCGCCTCCGAGTGCCAGCCACTGAGGCGGACGTCCTCGACGGTCTCGGCGCCCATGGCGCGGAGCATAGACGCGCCTGACGCGAGGACCAACCGTCAGCGATCGGTGACGACGCGCGCCGACCACAGATCGCCGGACCAGCGCATGAACCCGAGCACGATCGTGTCGCCGCGGTAGGTGACACCCATGAACTGGTTCGCCCCGGCCTTCTGCGTGTGGACGACGCGACGCGACGCGAGGTCCACCTCGAACAGCGTCGTCCCGCTCTCGAGGAACAACAGCCGGGCCCCGTCCGGTGAGAAGCGGAGGTTGTGGTACCAGCCCGGCGGGAGGGATTCGACGAGCTTCTCGTGGCGGCCGGTCGTGCGGTCGAAGAGGACGACCTCACCGAGCTCCTCCTCCGCGTTCGTCTCGAGCACGAACGCGACGTGCGCTCCGTCGCTCGACACCGCCGGCTCGCTCGCCGTCCGATCCAGGAGGCGCTTCGCTCCGCCGCCGTCGATCCGCCGCTCTTCGATCCGATCCGCGCCGTCCTTCGTCTCCGTCTGGTAGACGAGCGACGCCCCGTCCGGCGTGAACGCCGGGTAGTAGTTCGCGGCGCCCTCGACCACGCGCTTCGGAGCGGCGCTGCCGTCGCGGGGCATCACGAACAGGCCCTCGGACTCCGTCCCGAACGCGACCTGCGCGCCGTCGTGCGAGACGGCGACCGACACCGGCTCGAGCGCCCCCGTGTCGAGCATCCGCGACGGCTTCTCGCGCGACAGATCGATCTCCCAGATCCGCACGCTCCCCGAACGCAACGACAGCGCGAGCACGAGGTCCGTCCCCGGGACGCCGGCGGGCTCGTACTCCGACCAATCGCCCCTCGACAGCGGGACGAACGCGCGCTCGCCCTCCCCGTCCCGCGCGAGCGCGACGAGCTTCTGCTCGATCCGGCAGTTCGACCACAGCACGCGATCGCCGACCAGCGTGAGCCCCGCGCGCGCGTGTACGCCTCCGGGGATCGGACTCGGAGGCGCTCCACTGAGTGGAACGCGGAGCAGTTCGACGTCCTCGGTCTCGTTGCGGTGCGCGACGATCGCGTCCTCGCCGCGGACCGCGAGCACCTCCAGCACGTCCTTCTCGAGCAACCACCGCGGCGCGTCGTCGCTCTCGTAAACGACGAGGCCGCGCCCGACCGAGCTGACGTCCTCGGCGAACGGGATCGCGACGACGCGGCCGTCCGCGAGCTCGCGCAGGTGCATCAGCAGCGTCTCGGGCGGCGGCGTGAGCGTCCGCGTGACAGTCGAAGTCGCGAGGTCGTAGCGCCCCGGCCGTGTCCCGTCGCCCACCCAGACCGCGCGCCCGTCCGGCGACCACGTGGGCCGAACGCGACCGAGCGCGACCTCGCGCGTCTTGGACGGATCCGCCGTGGTCGCGACGAGGGCGCGCGTGACACCTTCGTGCCGACGCAAGAACGCGAAGCGCGCGCCGTCGGGCGAGACGGCCGGCGCGAACTCCCAGCCTTCGTCGACCGAAGTGATCCGCTCGCGCTCGCCCGACGCCAGATCCCGCGCGAAGAGTTGGTACCGCCCACCCGCCTCGGCGTCGTAGTAGACGCGCCCGTCCGGCGTGACCGACGGGAACTCTTCGCAGCCGTCTTCGTAGGTGAGGCGCTCCAGCCCGTCGACACGGAGCGCTTCGGGTGCGTCCTCCGCGCCGAACACCGCGGCCGCCGAAGCGATCCCCAGCGCCGCGACGAGCAGCCACGGCCAACGCGCGCGCGGCGGGTCGAGCGCGACGACGCCGGCGCCGGCGATGCCGGGGACGCTCGTGAGCCTCGAGGCCGACGCGGTCGCGACCGGCAACACCACCCACGACGACGACGCGATCGCCTCGAACACCGGCCCCCACGACGCATCGGCCGCGCCGGCGCCCTCCACGACGATCACCACGTCGGCGCGCAACCGATCCGCGGCCTCTTCTTCGGGCGGCGGCTCCTCGAACAGCGGGACGTCCGCGACGGTCGCGTCCGACTTCGGGCCGGGGAGGCGCAACGCGTCCACGACGTCCTCCGCCGAACGCGCGGCCACGCGCACGACGGGCCGCCCCATCGACGCCGCCACGAACGGGAGCAACGCGTCGCGCGCGAACGCCACCGCGACCTCTTCCCGCGCGGCATGAACCACCAGCACGCGCTTCGCGGCGAGCTCCTCCGCGGCGCGCTCCGTCTCGGGGGTCACCTCGACCGGGGCGAGGAGCGCCTCGAGCATCTCGGCGAGCTCCGCCGCGCTCTGCACGCGCGCGTCGGGAGCGATCCGCAGGCAGCGATCCACGATCGCGCCGAGCCGCTGACCGTCCGCGTCGCCGAGGCGCTCGGCGAGCGGGCGCGGCTCGGTGGTCTGGACGATCTGCTGGAGCTCCTTCGTCCGGATGCGCCCGTGCGGCGGCGAGCCCGACGCGAGCTCGTAGATCAACGCACCGAGCGCGTACACGTCCGAGCGCTCGGTCGCCGCCTCGCCGCGCCACGCCTCCGGCGGCATGTAGTAGGGCGTGCCCATCACGGTGCCGGAGCGCGTGAGCTCGGGCGACGCGTCGTCGTCGATGTCGAGGTCCGGCCTCGGCGCCTCCGGCGCAAGCTTCGCGAGGCCGAAGTCGATCAGCTTCACGCCGTCCTCGGTCGCGATCGCGTTCGACGGCTTGATGTCGCGGTGGAGCACGCCGCACGCGTGCGCGGCCGCGAGCCCGCGCGCGAGGAGGACGCCGAAGCGCGCCGCTTCGCGCCAGGGGAGCCCGCCCTCGAACGTGTCGAGCGAACGCCCGCGCACGAACTCGGACACCATGTACGGCACGCCCTCGTGGACGCCGACCTTGTAGACCTGCGCGACGCCGGGGTGATCGATGCGCGCCGCCGCCCGCGCCTCGGTGCGGAAGCGCTCGCGCGCGTCGGGCCGCGCGGCGAGCTCGTCGCTCATGAACTTGATCGCGACGTCGCGCTGCAGCGCCTCGTCGCGCGCGCGGAACACCTGTCCCATCGCGCCCTGCCCGATGCGCGCCTCGAGGCGATAGTCCTCGATCTTGTCGGGCGGCTTCGGCGCCGTCACGCCTCCGAGTATCGACGGGCGCGGGCGCGCAGGCCACCCCCGATCAGGTACGAACCGCGATCCCCCGCACCGTCGGCCGCACCCAGGGCGCCGCCTTCCGCATCGAGGCGCGCTCCAGGCGCTCGAACGCGAACCCGGCGTCCTCGATCGTCCGGGCGGTCTCGCGGGTGAGGTGGCAGCCCCCGGCGACCCGCTTCCACACCGGCTCGAGCCGGCGCTGCCACGCGAGGCGCTCCGGGCGATCGTGCGCGGCGACGTGTTCGAGGAACAATAGCCGACCGCCGGGCACGAGCATCCGGCGCACTTCGGCGAGCGTCGCGAACGGATCGGGGACGGTGCAGAGCACGAGCGTCACGACTGCGAAGTCCTGGCTCGCGTCCACGATCGAGTCGAGTGACTCGACGACCGCGTCCCGCTCCGCTCGCCGCGGGTGCCGCTCGAGTTTGGCGCGGAGCCGCTTCGCCATGTACGGGTCCGGCTCGAAGTAACGCACCGACTCCACGTTCGGCCCGTAGTGTTGGATGTTCGCGCCGGTCCCGGCGCCGAGCTCGACGCCGCGCCCCTCGATCGAACCGACGAGCTCGGCGCGCCACGCTCCGAGGCACGCCGCCTCGGTCTTCTGCATCAAGCGGTCGTAGATCGCCGCCGTGAACCAGTCGATCACGTCGGCGCCTTCACCGGCTGCGGTGACACGTGGGTCACGACGTCGAAGATCCTGAACAAGAGCATCCCGCCGATCATCGCACCGAAGAACACGAGCGCGTTCGACATTCCGGTCGACGCCGCGACGATCCCGGGGCCCGGACAGAACCCGGCCAATCCCCACCCCATCCCGAACAGCGCAGAGCCGGTGATCAACCGCGGCGAGAGATCGCTGCGGGTCGGGATCCAGAACTTCGCTCCGAGGAACGCGCGCGCGCGGGTGCGGATCCACCGGAAGAGCGGGAGGTAGACCGCGATCGCGCCGCCCATCACGAACGCGAGGCTCGGATCCCAGTCGCCGAGGACATCGAGGAAGCCGACCACCTTGGACGGCTGCGTCATCCCGGACACCGCGAGGCCGACCGCGAACGTGAAGCCGGAGAGGAGCGCGACGATCGACTCCCTCACGCCCCACCCCACATGCGGTACGCGAAGACGGTGATCGCGCCGGTGGTCATG